>JBAZRU010000143.1:0-12440 GCA_041662805.1 Candidatus Hydrogenedentales bacterium
GCGGCAAGTCATCCTCGACCACGCGCGTGCGTTTATCCGTGATGAAGAAATGGCCACCCGGTTTCATTTGGCGGCAATTGCGAACAACGCTCAAGTGCTGATTCTCGACTCAACGAAGCCGGACGATCGCGGCAGCGAATTGGCCTGTTATCGTCTGATGGTCATTGCGGACGAGTATGCCGGGCTTTTGGGCCAACCTTACTACGAAGTGGCCGACCGCGCATCTGCCATCAAGCTAAAGCACGAACCCCGGTATCTCAAGCCTTACATTTGGTCGGACGATAGCAATAAGTTTGCTCGGGAAGTTGACCGGGTTATCGACCGTGTATCAAGTTTGATCGACGATTTCGGCATAAATGAAGATATGTTCTGCTTCAGACTGGACTGCTCATTGCGGTGTCGTGCGGAAGATGCCCTCATGGGGGAGATTGCGGGGGTTGCATTCGCGCTGTCCGACTACAAGCGCGCGAACGGTGCGTATCCGGAGTCTCTTGAAGCCATCGTGCCCGGCGTCATTGCGACGATTCCCATCGACCAGGTGTCCGGACAGGTCATCACTTACAGGCGTATGGAAGAGGGTTACCATATTCTTGTGCCTGCCAGGCATGGCGAGCAAAAAGAGGAAGTGTTCTGGTACATCTATGAATAGGCCGGGAACCAGAGGTCCCCGCGATTAAGGGAAATAGCGGGACATCCATGATAGGTACATGACAAGATGCCGGACCGGCGTCCAACATGGTTGCCCGCAAGCGAGAAGTCCTGCATTCGTAGCGCCCGGTCTCTGTGCCGGGCGAGGGTGAGCGAAGACTGCGAAGTTGCCAAAGACGCCCGGCACGGAGACCCGGCGGCCCATTGCGGATGGTGTGCCGAAGCGCTACTATCGAACGAGTTTCCTGCGGAGACAGACGACTGGGCAACACGGCAAACGCGGGACTGACCCACGCGCAACGAAGTGAGTAGATGGCTATGCTCTCCTTGTCTCCCTTTAATCTCCGAGTTATTGACAAGACACTTCGTGGTAGGTCCTTCTTGGGCAGAAGAGTCGAATTGGAGTTGGGCGATATTAAGTCGATTCGTTTCGCACTATCGGGGGTGGTGTTCATGATCACATCCAAGGGAACTTTTAAAGTGTCATACATGAGCAGACACTATCTTTCGATAGTGCGTTTTGTCGCGTTCGAAACCGATTTCGTTCCTTACGGCGTATCAATGCACCGCATTTGGTTAAGTTTCTACTGGTGGTTATTCTCAAAATCTGAATGGCACGAACTGCAAGAGTTGCTCTTGAGATTGGAAGACAGACTTATTGCGAGATTGGAACAACGGTGAGATGCAGCTATGGATCGCTGACTACGCAGAATGAAAATCTGGGACATACCACTATTGCTGCTGCATATAACAATATAATGCCCCGCATTTTGAGAAGTGCCCCTGCACCGACCGGAACGAGTTGTGCACAATCGTCGCGCCGGGATGCTTGCCGGGGTTGTTTCCTACTTCAAGAAACTTCACTCCTTCTTTCTTCTTGGTGCTCTTGGTGCCCTTAGTGGTGGACTTTCCGGTAACTTCCACCACCAAGGGCACCAAGATCACCAAGAATCGGAGCAAGAGCCGGTGCCGAAAGGGAATTAAGTGGACGGGGATTGAGGGCACAGACCGTGTTGTGGCAGGGTCTCCCGACCCAGCCACGCCCGGCGACCGAGGTCTCCTCTACGCACGTTCCCGCCTCTCCCCAGTGCAACGAACTCGCACTAATATATAGGAGACAACATCTGGAGGGCGAACCATGCCTACGCAATCCATGAAGCCCTGTCCCAACCGGCGGCTCCGGGCTTCAGGCGGTAGACACGCGGGAGGGACCCCCTTGAATCGTCAAGTCGCGCGGGTGCACCCCCCTGGGCAATATGCCGGGTCAACGCGGGAGGGCCCCCCTTGAATCGTCAAATCGCGCGGGTACACCCCCTTGGGCAATACGCCGTCCAACGCGGGAGGGACCCCCTTGAATCGTCATATCGCGTGGGTGCAGCCCCAGGGCAAGGCAGTTCAACGCGGGAGGCCCCCCTTGAATCGTCAAATCGCAGGGGGTCCCTCTGGGTCCGCTTTCGCGGTTCTTCTCGTGCTTCTCGTGGATACGACTATTTGGTGGAGATACCCGCGCTCAGGCACGGCGAGTCGGGGCGTTGGCGGAAATCGCGGTTGGCGGCATCGACGAATAGCGGCTGGGCGACGTGGCTGTTCGTGTCGCGGGAACACTCCGCCTGGTAGCGGGCGAACTCGGACAACAGAAAGGCGCGACCCCCGCCCCATTCGATGAGTCTTCCGGGTGTTGTCTTCCAGTAGCAGTTGTTGTCGAGGATGAATTTGTCCGCGTCGGCGGGGTCGATGCTCAGGCAGACGGCGGGACCGTAGCTGTCGCAGAAGAGGTTGTGGCGGATGTAGACGTTCCCCGGTTGAGTGCGAGGTTCGATCATCCAGGCCCACACGTGGTATCCCACCGGCTGCGGATAGGGGTCGGTCGAACGCGGCGGGTTCTCTCCCTGCATGGCGAAGCCGCCGCCTGCGTTGATGCAGGTGTTGTGCTCGAAGTAGACCTCGCGCGAGGGTTCGCGGGATTCGTAGGCGGCAAGGCCGCAATCGACGAACAGGTTGTTGCGAAAATGGATACGCTCGGGGATGTGCTTCGTCTCGCCGCCTTGGTGTGTGACCGCGGAGTCGTAGATGTTGTCGAAGAGACAGCCTTCGACCGTTACGTCGCTCGCGCCGTCCCACAACTCGACGGCATTGCCGAAGCGTATCCGCCGCTCCTTATTCCAGACCGCTCCGCCGATAAAGCGGAATTCGCAGTGGCGGATGGTGACTTGCTTCGTGCCAACATCCTGGTAGCCATGCACGCCGCTGTTTTGAAAGCTCAGATTCTCGAGGATGATGTGGTGCTGGCCACCGGCCAGTTTGCGGTGGCCCCAGAGCACGCACTCGATGCTGCCATAGGCTTGGCCGGGATTCGTTGGCGAGTAGAGATAGAGGACGCCGCCGCCTCGGTGCTCGGAGCCGAAGCCGGTGTGGTGCCAGTCACCCGGTTGTCGCAGGTCCTCCATTTGCCAGCGCAGGATGCCGCAGGATTTTCCGTCGTCAAAAACCAGGTTGCAGACTTCGCTGGGCGGCGTCCCTGTCCAACGCCAGATGGAAGGCCGCTCCTCGGTCCACTGGTCCGCGGCACGCACGGACACGGACCCAAGGAAGGCGGGCTTTGCGCCCTCGCCGTACGCGCCGTAGAGGATCGGCGCCTGTTCGGTGCCGTTGCAGGTGTAGAGCATATCGCGGATGACGCTGCCCCGTTTGAAGAGCACAGTGTCGCCGCCAGTGAATGGACGCGCGGCGTAGGTCTTGAACGGCCGGGACGGAGCGAGGCCGTCGTTGGCATCGTCGCCGGCAGCGGGATCGATGTGATAGGTATTTCCTGGCGACGCGGCGGACGCGCGGCGGCTGGCTGCGAGGATTGCGCACACGGGCGCCGCGCCCATTCGGCGAAGAAACGTCCGCCGGTTTAGTGTCGGCTTCATCGGGATGTCCTTCTCGTCATTGGAGGTTCATCAATTCAGGGATGCGATTCGTCCTGATCGTATCTTACCCGTGGACGCGGAAAGCAGGGACAGACACGTCTCCACTCACTGCGTTCGCTGCGCTTGTGTCAGTCCCTGATTTCCGCTGTCTCTCTCCGCAGTTGAATTGAATCGGCGGCTTTGTCGAAAGTGACTCGCCGCGCTAATAAGGGATCTCGATGGCCTGCACAAAGCCGTCGTGGGACACATAGACGCAGACCGGCGGATCCCCCAAGGCCAGCGGAAGCGGCGAGGACGCAATTGCGCCCACGGCCCGGCGGTCTTTCCAAAGGACGTCGCCACTTGCGTCGATAGCCCAAACCTCATGCTCCCGCGTCGGCAACAGCACCAAGGTCCCACGAGGCGTAACGATGGGTTGGGGCGTGCCGTCGTTTTCGACGCTCAGCGACCACAGCACGCGCATGTCCGCAACCAAGCACGACAGCGAAGTGCCGTCGGATACCAGCAGCTCCTGCACCCCATCGCCCGTCATGTCGGCAAGGGCGATTCTTCGGGGGACGATACGGTTCGGCGCCTGCCATTCCTCCTGAATGGTCCCGTCCGCGATGGCGAGATTCAGAATCGTGCCATTGCCCAGACCGGCCAACACTCCTTGCATTGTGGAGGCGTTGCCTTCGATTACTATGGGGGCCGACACAGCGCCTTCGGGAAGCGTAGTCTGCCAATGGATTGTGCCGTCCGCATTCACGGCCATGCAGGTTGCACTCTCCGTCAGTGCGACCACGGCGTCCCGCTTCCCATCGGAACGGACGCTCGTAAGCCCCGTGATGCCGCTATCGGCCTTCACTTTCCACAACTCCTGCCCATTGGACAGCAGCGCCACGAGTGCATCGCCATCCAGCGCGTACACGAGTTCCTGTCCCGGAAATCCATGCAGATTGGCCGTGCATGGCGGTACTGCCGTCACGGGCACGCCGATTTCCTCTTCGAACCGCAGCACGCCGTCGGGTTTGTAGCAACGGAGCCAGCCCGCATCGTCCAGCACGGCAAGGTGCGATGTCCCCGACCAGTGCCGAAACACGAGCGGCGGCACGGAAACCGGCGCGTTGGATTCCCACCGCCAGCGGAGTTCTCCCTTGGGGCCAAAGCTCGCCACGTCGCCCGATTGAGACGCGGCGTACACTTCCGGCAACCCATCGCCGTCAAGGTCGGCCACCGCGGGCGCCGAGGCTACCGGGCCATCCATCGCCGCGGACCACCGGAGCGCGGGAGGGAAGTCGAGCGGAACGTCGCGAACAATGGGTTTGCCTTGCGGCGCAGCCATGACGAGTCGCGCCGTGAACGAAGGCGCGCCGCCCAGAGCGCCACTGATGCGGCCCGTCGCGGAGACCGATTCGCCGTCAGCCGCCGTGAACGGAAGTCCCGAAGGCGCGACCGTATACCGCTCGGGGGTGGCGGTTTCGATGACGCCGTTGAAGCTCACCCCGGTCCGGTTCACCCAGCCGTAAGCGACGTGCGCAACGCGGTCTTGCCCCACGGGCGGATACTCCGCGTGCATCCACAGCCCCGCGGGTGTTACCCAATCGCGGACGGGAAGGCCCCCGACAAGCGTGGGCGTATCCGTCGGGTCCAACTCCACGGGGGCGGATTCCGCCGGATGCTTCGAAACCGCGCCGGTCCGGAGGTCGGTAATCAGAATGGGCGTGCGCTGGGCGGGGATGGAGACACGGCCAGGAAATCCGCGAAGCAGCACGGCCGCCGCCCCGTCGGCGTTGCGCAACACGTCCGCCGTTTCACCCACAACCTTCAGGTTGCCCGCGCGGGTGTAGCCGTCCAACGGCGTCGCAAAGGAGATAGGGGTTGCAGGCGTCTCGCCGTCCTTCGACTCTGAAACCGGAGACTTCCAACCGGCGGGGATCGCGGAGGTGTTCAACACAAACGTGTCGGCATTCAATTGTCCCGAGACAAGCGCCAAGCGCATCGACTCTGCGCCCCCCGAGGGAGCAACACCAGCCACGCTATCCGGGGAGGCATCGAAATCCGTGAGCGGTAAGCCAAGGTCGATTGCCCCCGAGCTTTCCCACACGCGAAGCGCCTCCGGCGACAGGCGAAGCCGGAGCATTTCTTCAGACACGCGCCGGAGGCGGCGCAACGAAAGGGCATCGCCGGAGACGCGTATAAGTAGATGGATTCGCGCCGAACCGGCGTTTGCGCCCAGCGTCAGGCCGTCGAAAAAGGGGAACCATAAGGGGCCTGCCTCGTCCAGGGTATCGGCAAGCACCAAGAGTGTGCTGCCGTCAGCGCCGCCCTGCGCAAGGCTTTCCCCAAGTGCGCGGCCAAAGGACCGCGATGCGGCTCGCAGTGATTCTCTTGATGGGGACGGCTCGCCGTGACCAGTCCACAGGTACGTGTGCACTGGACTCGCCGGCTGCGTGTCCAAGGCGATTCCAATGGCCCCAGCCTCGTGGGCGCGAACGGCGGCTTTTTTGGCCTTTTCCACGAATTGAGCGGCGGCTTCCGCCTCCGAATAGAGCGACTGACGGGTAGGTAGGGAGAGTTGGGTGAAGTTGTTTTCGATTCCCGCCTTCCTGAATCGGCCGATAAGCGTCCTAATCGCCTCGTCATCAGGCGGTGGGCTCCCCTTGGGCGGGGGAACTCCAAGCTCGCGCAAAAGGAATCCGTCGACCCCGGCCTTGGACCAGAAGTCGATCTCCCGATCTTCCCACGATGCCTGGATAGGAGCGGCTTGCAGTGCGAGGGGAATGGGGCCAGGCAGCGGTTTCTCACTGCCTGTGCCTCCGCACAGGGCCAATCCCAGAACCAGGCGTAACGCTAGCCCTACCCCTGTCATGTGGCTGCCACGAAGTGAATGGTACTACTTAATCCTCAACCCCGCCCAGCCCAAGGGGCGGATTCATGGGGCGTCGCCGTTGATCACACGCGGGCGACGCTCGGGAGTATGCCACGCCGTGAACGGTTATTCCACGCGCGCGACGTTGACCGCCTGAAGGCCTTTGTTGCTTTCCAGAATCTGGAACACAACTTCTTCGCCTTCCTTGAGGGTCCGGAAGCCTTCCATGGTGATGGCCGTGTGGTGGACAAAGACGTCCGGGCTGTTGTCCTGGGTGATGAACCCATAGCCCTTCTGGTCGTTGAACCACTTGACGCGACCCGTCAACACGCCCTGAGCCGTTCCATTTGTTCCTTCAGACACTGCTTTGCCCTCTCCCAATTACAGAAACCAACAACTGGAGCAGGACCTTGAGAACGTGGAGGGTTCTCGACACCAGGTCCGCCTTGCAGCTTGTAGGATATCGTTCCTGGGTGAATCTGTCAATAGCTTAGTACTTAGTTAAGGATTGGGGGCCGACCCCAATCCCAATCGGATGGGGCGAATGTGCCCGCTGAGTCTAATGGGTCCTGTTAGAGCCGAGAGTCCCGGGGCATGGAGTGTTTTTCGCGCTACCTCCGAGAGGCGAAGTTGACACCACCCTCCGGGGTACCTAGAATATGGACCAGACGTACCCTTGGGAAGACTCGCCATGGGTCATGGGAGTTTTGCATGAAGCAATTGGTAACGAAGCTGGTAGACGTAATACTCAAGCGACTTGAGGAACAGCCAGAATTAGTGCCGACAGAGAATGGAATCCGGTCATGGTTGACCGGGCAAGGGTACAAGAAGCGGGATATCGACGCGGCGATTAAGCTCGTAGCGCCTCGCTTTCTATTGGTTCGGCGGGAAAATGCGGTTAGCCCCGTACCTGCGCGAACGCTGTCGTTGCTGGAAGAATACAAGCTGTTGCCGGAAGCGCGCGACGCGCTTGCCCGCTTGGACATGTATGGCCTCATTGATCCCTATGAACGTGAAATGATCCTCGACCGGCTCAATCATTTCGATGGCCTTGTCGGATTGGATGAATTGGATTATTTGTTGTCGTGGGTTGTCTGCGGCGGACGTGACGTTGAGTCCCAGCAGACGATTTTAAGCGTGCTGGAAGGCGACGGAGGCACGCTCCACTAGCAGTTGCATGATTCGCCGAGAGACGCCCATCCTCTTGGGGTGCGGCGTCTTCGTTTTTTTGAAGGACGATGGCTTGGGCGTGCGGTGTTGCCTTTTGGGATTGAGCATGCCCCCGAGAATCGTTATAGTCTGCCAGTCGGATGCCGGGCGGTTTGACGCCGCAACGACGCACGGCGGGCCGCCAGACGGCGGCATGCCTCGTTCGGGCAATCGGGCTATGTTGTTGCAAGTCCAATAAAATGACTAGTTGCGCAAGCCGATAGCGCTTGTTTTCTCGAATCGAAGGAGTGTGTGAACACCATGGAGAAGTGTCTGGTGGTCGTGGAATCGCCCGCAAAGGCTAAGACCATCAATCGTTTTCTGGGCAATAAGTATGTCGTCCGTGCAAGCTATGGGCATGTCCGAGACCTTCCCAAGAACGATTTGGGCGTGGATATCGACAACAATTTCCAGCCCAAGTACGTCACACTGAAGGACTCGCAGAAAGCCGTCAAGGCCCTTTTGGAAGCTGCTTCCAAAGTCGATTTGATATTGCTGGCCTCCGACCCCGACCGCGAAGGCGAGGCCATTGGCTGGCATGTTGCCGAGTTGTTGAAGAAGTCCAAGAAGCCCGTCCAGCGAATCGTCTTCAACGAGATCACGAAGCGGAGCGTTCGCGAGGCCACACAACATCCCCGCGAGCTGGACTTGAACCTCGTGAATGCGCAACAGGCGCGCCGCGTGTTGGACCGCTTGGTAGGCTACAAAATCAGCCCCCTGCTCCAATGGACCATGAAGAAGGGCCTCAGCGCGGGGCGCGTGCAGTCTGTTGCCGTGCGGATGGTGTGCGAGCGGGAAGCGGAAATCCGGGCCTTTGTTACGGTCGAATATTGGACTCTTGACGCACTGTTGGAAACGGAGCGCAATACGACGTTCACGGCGCGGCTTGCGAAGATTCGCGGCGAGAAGGCCGAAATCGGAAACGAAGCCCAGATCAAAGACATCTTGAATAGACTGGAAGGCGTACCGTTCCAAGTCTCGTCCGTCGAGAAGAAAGAAGTCCGGCGCCGCCCCTACCCGCCATTTATCACGAGTTCGCTGCAGCAGGAGGCCTCGCGCAAGCTGGGATTTTCCCCGCGCAAAACGATGGTTCTCGCGCAGCAATTGTACGAAGGACTCGAACTGGGTCCCGACGGGCACGACGGTCTCATCACCTACATGCGTACCGATTCGACGCGCATTGCGGCGGAAGCCCTTGAGGAAGTCCGCACGTATATTCGCGACAACCATCCCCCCGCGATGCTGCCGGAAAAGCCCAATTTCTATGCGACCAAGAAAGGCGCGCAAGACGCCCATGAGGCCATCCGGCCGACCGTGCCGTCGCGGACGCCCGAAAAGGTTGCGGCCTATCTCGACGCCGAGCAGCTCAAGCTCTACACCTTGATCTGGATGCGCTTCGTCGCAAGCCAGATGGCTCCGGCCGTGCTCGACCAGACCACCGTGGATATCGAGGCGGGCGAGTTCGGATTTCGCGCTTCGGGTAGCGTGATGAAGTTCCCGGGATTCACCTCGCTCTACGAAGAGACGCAGGAAGACAAGACGAACGGGAAAGACGGGGAAGAGGCCTCGGGGCTGCTGCCCGAATTGAACCAGAACGACAAGCTCGCGGTGCAAGACCTCAAACCGGAACAGCACTTCACCAAGCCGCCTCCGCGTTTCAGCGAAGCGAGTTTGATTCGCGCGCTGGAAGAGAACGGCATTGGGCGTCCGAGCACGTTTGCGCCCACGATCAACACGATCATGGATCGCGGATACGTCGAGCGGGAGAAGGGGCGCCTGACGCCGACGGAACTGGGAGAACGCGTCAACGAGGCGTTGGTGCGCGATTTCCCGGATATCTTGGATATCAGTTTCACGGCGCAGCTCGAAGCGGACCTCGACCACGTGGAAGAGGGCACGCGCGAGTGGCACGACCTGATCCGCGATTTCTACGTCAGTTTCGCGAAAGACCTGACTTCCGCTCAGAATCGCGTCATTAAAGAGCGCCTGGGCGAAGACGCGGCATGCCCGAAATGCGGCGGCACGCTGGAAGTCGCCGAGGGTTTCTTCGGGTTGTACATGCGGTGCGCGACATTCCCCAAGTGCGACGGACGCGTCAGCCTGAAGCGGACCGAGGCCGCCGAGCCTACCGACGAAATCTGCGACAAGTGCGGTTCGCCTATGGTGATTCGCGCGGGTCGCTTCGGGAAGTTCATGGCGTGCTCGACGTACCCGACGTGCAAGAACACGCACAATGTCGACAAGCAGGGCAACAAGATTGACGCTCCGCCGAAGGAACCGCCAAAGGAGACGGACCAGAAGTGTCCGACCTGCGGGTCGATGATTCTAATTCGCAGGAGCCGCATGGGCGAAGAATTCTATGGGTGCAGCGCCTATCCCAAGTGCAAGTTCACGAGGCCCATGGAACTCGGTCTGACCTGTCCACGAGCGGGGTGCGGCGGCAACCTCGTGCCGAAGCTCGCGAATCGCCGCCGCTTCATCGGCTGCGACAAATACCCGGCCTGCGACTTCACGGCTTTCGGGAAAATCGACAAGGCCGTTGCGTGCGAGAAGTGCGGCAACCCGTGGACCACGGTGATCAAGTCGAAAAGCAAACCCACTGTTCGGAAGTGCCCTGTGCCGGCCTGCGCTTTCGAGGTGGAGCTTCCGGGCGAGGACGTGTGAGCCAGGACGACGAACCCGCCATCGAGCGGTTTGTCGTCTATCTGGAGTCCGAAAGGGGATTCTCGCCGAACACCGTGCGCGCGTATTTGGCCGACCTCGATCAGTTCTGCGACTACGTCGAGCACGGTCCCAATTCGTTCGAACGGGACTCCGAAGAGCCTCGTCCGCCAGCTACGTTCAAGGCGTTGAGCCGCGCCACGCGCATCGATGTTCGCGCCTTTCTCGCGCATGTTCAGACCGCGGGGGGGACCGCGCGGACTTCGGCGCGCAAGCTGGCCTCGATCCGCGCCGCCTATCGTTACTTTCTTCGCCTTGGCGCGTTGGAGACCAACCCGGCGCAGTCCGTCCGTTCTCCGAAACTCGCGCGCGACTTGCCCGATGTCCTCAGCATCCCCGAAGTCACGGCGCTTCTGGAGGCGCCCGATACGTCCGACCCGCTGGGAGTGCGCGACCGCGCACTCCTCGAAACCCTGTATTCAAGCGGGATCCGCGCCGCGGAACTGGCTGGGCTATCGATGCGCGACGTGGACCTGGTCGGCGGCACGATCCTGGTCATGGGGAAACGCAGGAAGCAGCGCATCGCGTATCTAGGCGGACCCGCAACAGACGCAATCAACGCCTACCTGCGCATCCGCGGCGAGTTCAATCAGCCGAGGCACGAGCGTCTGTTCGTGAACTTTCGCGGCGGGCCGTTGACGACGCGCAGCGTGCAACGCATCGTCGAGCGGTACGTGCGCGAGGTGCTGCCGGGCAGGCGCGAAGTCTCGCCGCACACATTGCGCCACACCTTTGCCACCCACATGCTCGACGCGGGCGCGGACCTTCGTGTTGTCCAGGAACTGCTTGGCCACGAAAGCCTGTCGAGCACGCAGATTTACACGCATGTCAGCATCGACCGGTTGAAGCAGGTCTATCACGACACGCACCCGCACGCGTAAGCGGGCCGCGCTTAGTCGGCTACGTTGACGGCTTTCACGCGCGCGAACACGGTCTCCCCGGAATGGAGGCCGAGCGCATCCCGCGACCGTTCGGTGATGAGCGCCAAGAGGGGGATGCGCTCTCCCGCCTGCGGATGCAGAATCGCCAGCACTTGTCCCGATCCGATCGGACGCAATTCTTCGACGCGGCACGGTAGCTGATTCAAGATGGTGCTCGTCTCGTGCGTTCTCCCCAGGCTGACGTCGCGCGCGGCTATTTGAATGCGCACGTGCGCGCCCCGCGCCGCGCCATTCTCCGGCGCCCAAAACGCCCCAAAGGCCGTGTCTACTTGGATCAATCCGTATGTCGTGTCGCGTTCAGCCACGACCCCATCCAGGACCGAGAGTGCGAGGGACGTCTTGTCGTAGGCCAGCGTGAGTTCGCCAAACGCGGACTCCGCCGGAGCGCACCGGGTCGTCTTGCCCGCCTCCATGAATACCACGTACTCGGCAAGCCTGGCCACCTCATGCACGGCGTGGCTCACGTAGAAGACCGGGATGGAAAGCTTGCGATGTAACCGCACGAGGTAGGGCATGATTTCGGCCCGACTCGTTTCATCGAGGGCGGAAAGTGGTTCATCCATGAGGAGGAGTGTGGGATTCGAGGCCACGGCGCGCGCGATGGCGACGCGTTGCCGTTCGCCGCCCGACAGTTCGTGCGGACGGCGCGGCAAGAGGTGTTCGATGCCCAGCCAGCTTACGGCTTGGTCGAAGGTTACTTGCCTGCGCTCGCGAGGTGCGCGCTTCAACGCATACTCGATGTTGCCTTGGACGGTGAGGTGCGCAAAAAGACTGGGCTCTTGGAGCACATACCCCGCGCCGCGTTTGTGGACGGGCAGGAACGCGCCCGATCCCGAATCTTGCCAGACCTCGCCATTGACGCGTACGACTCCGGCGTCTGCGCGCAACAGCCCTGCAACGCATCTGAGCAGGGTCGTCTTGCCTGAGCCGGAGGGGCCAAACAGGGCCGTGATCCCGCGGGCTGGGACGTCAAACTGGGCGTCCAGCGCGAAGTCCGGAAAGGTGTGTCGCAGGTGTACGTGGATCGTACTCATGGCGCGGAGTGCGCAGCCCGGCGATTGAGCGCATGGACGAGCATGAGGACCAGGAAGGAGAACGCGATCATGCCTCCCGACAAGACGTGGGCCTTGCCGTACTCGAGTCCTTCAACATAGTCGA
>JBAZRU010000144.1:0-12382 GCA_041662805.1 Candidatus Hydrogenedentales bacterium
TGTGGTTCTTCTGGCGTAAAGGCTGGCTTGGCAACACCATCGACGAGGGCACGCCTCGCCGCGACCGCGAACGCGACCTCGGCGGCGAAAACCTGAGCCAGTAGGGAGACGGCAATCCCGCAGCGAAGGGGGAGAACCGTCACTACCATGAAATAGGAGACATTCCACTCGACGTGAATCGGCTATGGCCTATCGCTCGACGTGCGCTGTTGTTGGTGGCGATTGTTCTCGCCGGTCTTTACGCCGTGTTCTTCCTTGCGCAAACAAGCCTCCTCTTTCAGGGAGAACGCGGGCTTTCGTCTGACCCACGAGCCAAGGGCTGGAACTTCGAAGACGTGACCGTGTCCGTGGGAAGCCACACGACCCACGGTTGGTACTTGCCCGTCGAAAACGCGCGCGGCGCCGTGTTGTTCTGTCATGGCAGCGGAGGGAACATCGCCACGCATCTTGAAGCAACGCGCCTCTTTCGTTCACTAGGCTGTTCCTCGCTCATCTTCGACTGCGGCGGCTCGGGCAAAAGCACCGGGGGGCCGTCGGAATCGCGTTGCTACGCGGACGCCCGCGCGATGTGGGATTGGTTGGTCGAAACGCGCGGTGTGCCGCCAAGCGACATAGTCATTTGGGGCAATTCCTTCGGTGGAGGCACAGCGTGTGATCTTGCGGCGAAGGTGAAGCCTGCCGCCCTCGTTCTGGAGAGTACGTACCTTTCGTTACCCGAAGCCGCCCATGATGGACTATCGTGGTTTCCGTGGGGCCTGTTCATGCGGTATCGGTTTGCCAACAAGGACAAGATCGGAAAGGTGCAAGCGCCGGTCCTCATCATCCACAGCGTAGACGATACGCAGTATCCCATTCGCCACGGACGAGGCCTATTCGAACATGCCAACGCACCCAAGACAATGATCGAGACGCGCGGCGACCACTACGACACCGGAGTCTCGAAGAAGTCCAGCCTGCCGAAGATTGAAGCATTTCTGGAACCGGTTCTGGGGCCGCAGGTCATGCAAAAGGAAACGCCTGCTTCCCCTTCATGAGCGTAGACCTCACGAATCGAAGGGCGTAGAGCTTATTGAGCATTTAATGCCGACAAGCGATCCTGCGCTTCTCTGAATGAGGGCCGTAGCCGCAGTGCTTCGGCAAAGTGCTGTGCCGCTTCCAACCGGTTGCCTATGCCCTCCAAGGCCAAGGCAAGATTGAAGTGTGCATTTGCATCGTTCGGAGAAATCCGGACTGCGCGTTTAAGCTCCTCGGCCGCACCGGGCATGTCGCCCCGAAGGCCTTTAACAATGCCAAGGTTTATGACTGCAATCGCACCCTCGGAGTCCAACTTGATGGCTGCCTCAAAGTTCGCTTGCGCACCGGTCAAGTCCCCTGCCTCCATCAGTGCCAAGCCAAGGTTATTCAATGCCGCTACGCTCTGCGGCGAGACGCGCACGGCTTGCGTGAACAAGGTGCGGCTATTCCGCCACACGGAAACCTGGTCAGCCGTGCGCGCCGAAAGCAGAGCGAGCAGAACGAGCGCGCACATGCTCATCGCTACGCGCACCCGGGGTCTCTCTCGTGCGCAATCCGCCAGCAGCCACACCAACGCAACGAATACCCCGACCAACGGCACATAGGTAAAGCGGTCCGCCATTGCACGATGGCCCACCTGGACAATGCCGATGGCGGGCACCAGTGCGCCCAGATACCACAGCCAACCGACGAGCACGTAAGGACGCGACCGCATGAAGTACACGGCCAGCGCCGTGATGACCGCGAGCACGGCCGCGACTGCCATGGCGGTTGCAGGCGTCAATTCCGAGGACGCGAACGGATAGTGCACAGCCAAATCTACGGGCCAGAGCATCTTGCCGAGGTATGTGACATAAGATAAAAGGACATTCTCTGCGCGAATCAAAAGTGGATACTGTTCGAGGGTCTTCGATGCCCCCTGGTCCTTGCTGACGATGTAGGTGACGATGGAGCACGCCATGCTCATCGCGAACAGGGGGACCTTTTCGCCAACAAGGAGAAACAGTCTCCGTTGGGGGGCCGTATCCCCGGACTCGTCGCGTTTAAAGCGTCCCAGCGGCCAGTAATCCAGCAGGAGTAACACGCACGGCAACGTGACGGCCATGGGTTTCGCCATCAGCGAACAGGCCGCCATTACCAGCACGAGCGAATATCGGGCAATCGTGGGGCGATCCGTATACCGGCTGTACGCGAGAATTGCTGCAAACCAAAACAGCGTGTACAGCACGTCCTTTCGTTCTGCTGCCCACGCCACGGATTCGACGTGTAACGGATGGATGGCGAACAGGGCGGCAACCATGGCGCTGCGCCACGCCACTCCCGTCATGCGTTGAAGCGCCGCGAAGACAAGTAAGGTGTTGAGCACGTGTATGAGGAGAGCCATGAGGTGGTGGCCAGCGGGGTTCAATCCAAACAGCGACGCGTCCGCCATGAGGGAGAGCCATGTCAGGGGATGCCAAATCGCAAAGTAGTCCGTGGTGAACGCCCACTGGACGCCGCTCCACCCCAGGCCGGCGCGGACGTGGAGGTTTTGCGTGATCAAAGCGGGGTCATCGAAATTGACAAACGCGTTGTGGCGAAGTCCCTGGAAAGCGAGTACCGTCAGCACAACCAGCGCGGTCGCAAGACCCACGCTGCGCAGGGCGGAGCTTTTGGTTGGCGTTTCTCGTGGCATAGGAACCGGATTCTACTCCATTCGCAACGCGCGAGGCACAAGCGAACAGTTGCGTCGGATGGAACCGATGAGCCCCCTAAGGCTTATGGGTCCTGTGGGACGATTGGAGTTCCAGCCATTGTCTCCTTCCCGTCACGCCCCCCCCGCGCCCAACGACAAAAGTTCGACTCGGATGGCCTGCTTTTGCTAGTATCTTCCGTTGCGCATTCGCATGGAATGCGGCGCGCAACCCCATAGCGTGCGGCCCTGCCGCACGATGTTCTTGTCAATCCGCGGAGAGGTGGCCGAGTGGTTGAAGGCGGCGGCCTCGAAAGCCGTTGTATCGCTTGCGGTACCGGGGGTTCGAATCCCCCCCTCTCCGCCACTTCTGTTTTCGGGCAGTACGCGCCCCTGCCTTAATCCATGACTATTGCTGAATCAACAGTGTAGCGTGTGCGGTAAGCATAGGGAAACAGGGCGACCCACCACGACCCTCTCGAATCCCGCTCAGCGAAGTCCTCGACTTTCAGATGTACGTTCACGTGCATTCTCCCTGGCGTTTTCAATTTGACGAGGGCCCCAGCCGACGAAGCGCGCACCTCCTCTGTTTCCGACTGTGAAGCGAAGGGATTGCCCGAACGTTCTTCACGAAGCCCCCGATTCTCCGATGGCGATGCAGAGTCAGGAAGAGGAAGCTGCTTCGCCTCACTCTTGTCCAGGGCGGTGAGCGCGACAGAGCGCGCCTGACGCTCGAGTAGGTATTGGTTCACGCTGATAGCCGTGAAATGGAGAAGTACAAGTGTCAAAACCGTGAGAGAGAACACGCCACTGAGTCTGCGCCCGTCTCGTCTCCAGGTTAGGATCCCACGGACGACGCCAAACGCGCAAATGGCCGTCGCCAGTCCGTAAAGCAACATCATTGGTGCGTATCCCCGGTACCGATCCAAGGCGCATGAACGGCGATTGTCGCCGCCCCCAACTATAGCAGATGCGTTCGGGCTGGGGGCAGCATAGGGCCGCAATCCCTTCCAGGTTGATGAATAGGGATCTCCTGGCAACTTCACGTAATCCGGCTCCGTCCAGCCCCTCCGCTAGTCAACCTAAAGCAGAGGGGTCACGACGCCTTCGGAGCAGAACTAGTGCGTGCGTCTTCGTGCGTGGTTACAACGCGAAGTCCATTTGTTGCGGTTGACCTGAAGTTACGTCGGCATCAAAATCGTTTCCGACTACGCCGCCTTCGTTGATGGCGTAAACGCGAATGCCGATTCTCGCTTGCGGGAGGCTTTCGAGAACATAGTTGCCTTCGCCGTTGCAGGAGATTTGTGCGGTTTCGGCTTCACCCGCCGGGGAGGTCCACGAGGCGATAACTTGGCCTTCCTTGGGCGGTTTGCCCCCAATCGTAATCGCCCCTTGTAGCGAACCGGTATATATGGGTAGGTCGAAATCAACGGGAGACGTGGCTCCGGCAGCGACGTGTACCGTGCGTGAGAAAGAGCGCCGGCCTGTGGAGTCGCTCTTCTTCTCGACCCATATGTCGGCCGACGCGTCTCCATATGTCACGTGCTCGAACTGGTAACGACCTTCGGGATCGCATTGTGCTTGGCGGGGTTCTCCCTCGGAAGCCTCTTCTTTGAGGAAGATGTATGCGGACACATCCGAAGGCGGCTGACTTTCAAAGGTAAGATGCCCTTCGACCGTCCCGCCTACGCCGAGCACAATGGTCAACGGTTGCGTCAGATCTGCGCCTTGAGGCATTTCTGCCGAACCGAGGGCGTATCCCTCCTTGATTACAAGGACCTTTGGGGGATTTGGGACCAGGGTCTCGATGACGAAATTCCCGGTTGCGTCCGTTGTGGCATCACGCCATTGGGAGCCATGCTGCAAGCGATCGTAGCTAAGGCCCGCGGATACCTCGGGGAATTGAAGGTACACGTTCGCTGCGGCGACAGGCGCACCTTGTTCGTCCACGACGATGCCCTTCAGGGGCGGCGTAGGCTGCAAACGAATGTCGATACGTTTGGCTTCTCCGGGACGCAGTTCGAATGACTCGTGGGCGAGTACGTAGCCGGGAGCCCAAATGTAGAGTTCATTGGGGCCTACGTCTTGCCCGCCCATACTGTATTCGCCGTCCGTAAAGGCGAAGCCAGCGCCCCCGAGAAAACCTGGGCTCAACGGTCGCTGTTCTTCTTGGCACAAGAAATGGAATCGGGCGACCGGCTTGCTGGTAACCGCGTCGACCACGTGCCCTTGGACGGTTGCACTGCCTTGGAGGCTCAGGGCGACATCCGTGCTACCGGCAGGCACGGTGACGATCTCCGATTTCCCATGGTCAGCAGAAAACGCCGACACTTGAAAGTCTCCTTTCGGCAACCCGGTAATGGAGAAGTTCCCTGCCGCATCCGATGTGGCGTTCCAGGAGTTGATAACTTGCGATGCCGTGACTCGAGCGCCGGGAAGCGGACGGCCGTCTTCCGAGGTTACACGCCCTTTGATGCTGAGGCCGTCGACTTCGGGTTGTCCCAAGACGAGGCGAAGATCCAAGAGATGGGAGTCCCTTTGGATCTCCACGCGCTTGAGGTACGACATGTCGCCCGAACTGGAGGGCAGCTCTTTCGGCCCTTTGGCATTCAGCCCATAGAAACCGGGAGATAGTCCTTGGAACTGGAAGGATCCATCGGCATTTGCCGTGGCATCCACGCCATACCCGAGGTCGCCGTGATAAATGCCACGCTCATCCCGCCTGCCTTCGACGGGGAAGTTCTCCGGAAGGTAGAACGCGTACAGTTGCGCGCCCGCCACAGGCTTTCCGTTGCGACTAACCACGAGTCCCGAGATCGTAGGTCCGGGTTCTAGTGTGATGGCCACATCCTTCACATCAGATGCAAGTTCGAATGGGCCGGCGATGTCCGAGATGGCGCTCTCCTTGGAAGCTTGAACAAAGAGGCGTCCGTTTTGCATGAACCCGTACAGGGTAAAGCTGCCATCGGCTGCGGTCTGGCATTCGTCCACCTTGAGATCCCCTTCCGCGCGTGCTGCGCCACGAACGGTCGCATCCGGCACGGGCTGACCCGTGGCGTCGGTAACGCGCCCGGAGACGTGCACACCTAGGTCGACTGCGAAATCGAGAGTATCGATTGGGTCGCACGCGGGACTGACGTTAATCGGTAGATGGTGCGCTTTCCTGCCCGGACACCAGCAGACGATTTCGAAGTGGCCTGGCGGCAACCCCTCGAGGAGATAGACGCCTCTATCGTCCGTCAAGGCGGGAAGCCCTATCGCGTCGTAGGCCCAGCGCACACTCATGCCCCTGAATTCCCGGAAGGCGTCCAAGTGAACCGCCGTAACGGGCTCGTTGCGGCGCTCGTCGAACACGCGGCCGGACACGGTTGCGCCGCGCACCACTTCGACTTGCACCGGCGGACAGACGCCTTTCGCGTCTACGGAAAAGCGGACCTTCCTCAGGTCGTCTCCACCCTCGTACGTCGGGGCGCCTCCAGCCAAGTAATAGGCGCTGCGTTGCAGCATCACCCGGTAGTCGCCTGGAGCGAGCGCAGGTATCGCGACACGTCCCTTGGCATCGGACTTGCCCTCCAATTTCCATTCGACTCCATACTGGTAGAAGATGACATCGAGGCCCGATACGGGCTTCTTCGTCTCCTGGTCAACGATTTGGACACTGGGTAGCCCGCCCGGTTTGGCGGCATTCCGAGCTGGATTTGCCTGTTCGCTCGACGGCGCATCCGTATTGTTCGCGGGATGGACAGACAAAGCGGAGTTGTCGGCGGAAACAACGGCGGAGGGCAGCGCAGGGGCGCGATTCACCTGAAATGCGACCACGCTCGCGATGCCGATCAAGAAGATCACGACAATCCCCGTCATGGCCGCTTTCGTGCTGACGAGCCCGCCTAGCGCCGTTCCGCCAATAGCCGCGGGTATCCCCGATACGGCCAGTTTACCCAGTGCCGCTACGAGTGTTGCAGGTGCGGCTTCGGCCATGTTGGCGGCGAGGCAGAGCGCAAGCGCGGAGGCTGTGACGCCGATGCCGCGCTTTGCGAGGTCCGTGCGAACGAGGTCGATACCTTGTCCGATTCGGTGCGTAACCGTCTGGCGGGACACGCCCAGGCGGGCGGCAATTTCCGCGTGAGTTTGCCCAAGCATGAAGTGCGCCACGAGAACCTCGCGGGCCTCGTCCGGAAGTTTCGCGATGGCGTCGTCAACAAGCGACTCGATGTCGTGCCACTCAATTTCTACCGCCGCCGGATGTTCCTGCTGGTAATGGGTCTCTCTTCTTCGTTGGCGCGCCGTCTTGCGCACGTGGTCGCGGGCTTTGTTCACGGCCACCCGGTGGAGCCATGCGGCGAGATTGCTGCGCGGGGGCGAGGCGGTCTGTGCGAGCGCGACAAAACACTCTTGGGCCACGTCTTCCGCATCGCCGGCATCGCCCAGAACGCGACGGCATGCGCCGTAGACCATACCCGCGTAGCGCGTCGCGACTTCGGCAAAGGCCTCGGCATTGCGCTCGGCGACCCATCGCTGCAGGAGAGCCAAGTCGTTGGATGACATCGTAAACCTCCGTGGCCCGTCCCATCGACGGAGCCGTTTTACCTCATAGACGCCGCCGCGCGCCAGTCGGCCAAGGGACCAAAGGGACCCAAAGAGACCAATCCGCCTTTCTGTTGCACCCACTTCCCCGACCTCGTAAGATATGCGTCCCATAAGTCCAATTCCTGGTGACTTACATACGAACGAGGTGAACGGCCATGACCAATGACGGGCACGGTGTGCGCGGCGGGCGCGGTGTGTCGCGCCGGACGGTGTTGAAGGGTTTGGGTGCGGGGGCGGTTGCGGCGGCGGTTGGGCCGGCGCTCGTCCTAGCCGACGATAAGGAGAGCACGGTGAAGGGATCGCCGATGGGCGCAGGCGCCCACACGTATGAACTTGTGGATAACTGGGGCGCGTTGCCGGACACCGTCAAATACGGCAACACGCATGGCATTTGCGAGGATTCGCAGGGGCGCATCTATGTGCACAACCAGAGCCCGACGGGGCATTCGATGGTGGTGTTCGACGGCGACGGGAAGTACATCACGGCGTGGGGCGAGGAGTATGCCTCGGGCGCGCATGGCTTGCAGTTGAGCAAGGAGGGTGGCGAGGAGTTCCTGTATCTCGCGCTCACGGGCCAGCACCGGTGCGTGAAGACGACGCTCGCGGGCAAGGTCGTGTGGGAGATCAAATGCCCGATGGACTCGAAGGTCTACGAGAAGGAAGACCAGTACGTCCCCACGAACATCGCGATTGCGGCAAACGGCGATTTCTACGTGGCCGACGGGTACGGTCTGAGCTACGTCCATCAGTACAACAAGAACGCGGAATACGTTCGCACGTGGGGCGGGAAGGGGTCCGAGCCGGGACAGATGAATTGTCCGCACGGAATCTGGATCGACACCCGCGGCGCGAAGCCGGAAATCGTCGTCGCGGACCGCGCGAACGTGCGCTTGCAGTATTTCGACCTTGAGGGTAAGCATCTTAGGTTCGTGACCAACGATCTGCTGCATCCCTGTCACTTCGATCAACGCGGGACGGATTTGCTTGTGCCGGATCTGTTCGGGCGCGTGAGCATCTTCGACAAGGACAATAAACTTGTGTGCCACCTCGGCGAGACGGCCGGCGCGAACAAGCTGGAAGGGTGGCCGAATATCCCCCACGAGAAGCGCGTCCCCGGCAAGTTCACGTCGCCGCACGGGGCCATCTGGGACCACGACGGGAACGTCTACGTCGGCGAGTGGATCCCCGACGGACGGGTCACGAAACTGCGCCGCATCGCGTAGACGCTCGAATCTGTCATCACTTCCGCGCGTCCGGGGACAACCCCGGGCGCGCATTTCTTTATTGATTTGCTCATGCTCTTTCCCGTCTCATGTGCAACACGATGAGCACACATCAAACGCTACAGCCCCCTCCCGAAGTCCACTCCTCCGGCTTGGTCGCGCGGCTCGGACTCTTCACGGCGATCATGATCATCATGGGCAACATGATCGGTTCCGGCATCTTCAAGAAGGCCGCGCCCATGGCGGAGCAGGTGCAGTCGCCGGGGTTGCTGATGCTGTGCTGGGTGATCGCGGGAGCAGTGAGTCTCTTTGGCGCGTTGAGTTACGCGGAACTCGCGGGGATTATCGCGGAACCGGGCGGGCAATACGTCTACCTTCAACGCATGTACGGACGGTTCTTCGCATTTCTGTACGGGTGGTCGTCGTTTGCGGTGATACAGACGGCGTCGATCAGTTCCATCGCGTACGTGTTCGGCCAGTCCGCCAACACCTTGTTCCATTTCCCGCGTCTCGATGCCGCCTATGAGCAGTGGTCCATCTTTGGACTGTTCTATCCGCTCGACAATCTTGGCGTAAAGGTCTTTACCGTCGGGGCCATCGCTGCGTTGACGCTCGCGAATTATTTTGGTGTCGTGTTTGGCGGGATCATCGCCAGCATCTTCACGTGCTTGAAACTCGCGGGCATCGCCCTGCTGATTGCGCTGGGGCTGATGGTCGGCCAAGGGTCGATGGACCACTTCAGGCCGTGGCTCGCGAACCCCGATGCGCGCTATGCAACGGACCTCGGCCTGTTCGGGGCGATGTTCGCGGCGTTTCTCGGGGCGTTCTGGGCCTATGATGGGTGGAACAACATCACGTCGCTGGCGGCGGAAGTGCGGCGTCCCAAGCGCAACATCCCGTTGGCGCTTGGCCTGGGCACTGCGGGGGTGATGGGCGTATATTTGCTGGTCAATGCGGCCTACGCCTACGTGATGCCGGTCGAAGAGATGGCGTCGTTGGCAAAGCAGGACAACACCATCATCGCGATCGAAGTAATGCGGAAATGCGTAGGACCGAACGGCGCAACGTTCATCGCGATCCTCATTCTGCTATCGACCTTCGGCGCGACGAATTGCCAGCTCATGCCGCACAGCCGTGTGTATTTTGCGATGGCGCGCGACGGCCTGTTCTTCCAGGGTGCGGCGAAGTGTCATCCCGTTCACAAGACGCCGTCGAACTCGCTGCTCATCCAAGCCGCGTGGGCGTCGATGCTCGTGTTCAGCGGGACGTTCGATCAGCTTACGGATATGGTGATCTTCGCGTCGTTTATCTTCTACGGCGCGACGGCCCTGGGGGTGATTGTGTTGCGGCGGGCTATGCCCGATGCGCCAAGGCCGTATAAGGTGACGGCATATCCGTTTGTGCCGTTGGCGTTTGTGGCGTTCTGCGCGGTGTTGGTGGTGGTGACGATCTACCAAAGTCCGAGGAATGCGGGGATTGGGTTGGTGTTGGTGTTGTCGGGGGTGCCGTTGTATTGGGTTTGGGGGAGGAAGAGGACCTAGGAGGGGCTGAGCGACCTGAGCGACTCCGATACCCCAAGCGACCTGGACAATCCAAGAGCCCCAAGCAGTTCGCGACTAATTTGCCTAGACTCCGTCATCGACAAGTTCTATGCTGTCGTTCATGACAAGCAAGCTGTTCGCTCTCTTGCGGCATAAATGGACTCCTTGGGTTGGGGCAATCGTTGCCTTGCCGATAGCAGCCTTGCTGTTGCATTGCCAAGGACGTATCTGGTCGTGTGCGTGTGGAAAGCTGTATCCGTGGGCGGGCGATATCTGGACGTCGCACAACTCGCAGCATCTGTTCGATCCGTACAGTTTCACCCATGTCTTGCACGGCGTGATCTTCTATGGCCTGCTGGCATGGCTTGTGCCTCGGTTGACGAGAGAGTGGCGCTTCTCCATGGCGACGCTGTTAGAGTGCGGGTGGGAGTTGCTCGAGAACTCGGAAATAGTCATCCAGCGGTACCGGGATAGCACCGCGTCCCTGGGGTATGCGGGCGATTCCATCTACAATTCGATGGGCGACATTGTGTCATGCGCAGCAGGTTTCTGGGTGGCGCGTTATCTGGGATTGCGCTGGTCAGTGGTATTCATCATCGTCGTGGAACTCGTCTTGCTCGCCTGGATTCGCGACAACCTGACGTTGAATATCGTGATGCTGCTTCACCCAATCGAAGCCATCAAGAACTGGCAAATGGTGCATTAGGGACCGGCTCTCTCCGCTCGCCTACATACTCGACCCGCGTTTCGCCTTTTCCACTTTTTCCATGCGCCCGGCCGTGAACGTCCGCATGAGCGTGCGCACGGTTCGCGGGAAATGGCGCGCGAGGAATGCCGCCGCTTTGCCGTGGCCGGTGATGACGGCTTCGAATTGGCGGCGGTGCAGTGCCGACACTATCGCGCGGGCGGCTTGGTCCGTGGGGACGATGAGCCATGCGGGGGCCGGGTCGTTGCGGTCCTCGTGGACCTCCCCCTTGTTGTCGGTGATGCGGATGTTGCTGGCGACGATGCCGGGATTGATGCAGGTGACCGAAATTCCCTTTTCGGCGAGGTCGAAGTATAGGGACTCGGCGAGTCCGCAAACGGCGAATTTGCTGGCGCAGTAAGGGGCCGTGGCGGGTGCGGCGAGCCGTCCCAGGACGCTCGCCACGAGGCCCAAGCGTCCTTTCGATTTCTCAAGGTGGGGCAAAACGGCATAGACCGTATTCACGACGCCGAAGAAGTTGGTTTCGAATTGACGCCGGAAGTCATCGGTGGTGAGCTTCCAGAATGCGCCGCTCACCCCAAACCCCGCGTTGGCGACAGCGACATCGATTCCGCCAAAGGCTTCGACCGCCGCCGCGACCGCCGCGTCGAGGCTGGCGCGGTCGTTCACGTCGCAGTCCACGGCGACGGCCTTTCCGCCGTCTTGCTTGATGGCATCGACGATTGCGCGAAGCCGGTCCGCCCGGCGCGCGGCGAGGGCCACGTTCGCGCCTTCGCGGGCAAAGGCGCGGCTCAGTTCCGCGCCAATGCCCGACGATGCGCCTGTGATGAATACAGTCTGCCCTTCAAATCGCCTCGCCAAGATCGCTCTCCTATAGGGCCTTTGCTCCCGCTTCCGCGCATGCGTGGTCGTTCTCGACGGACGAGCCCGACACGCCGATTGCGCCGATTACCGCGCCTGCCGCGTTCTTGATGGGCAAGCCGCCGGGAAACGAGATTAGTCCTCCGTTGGACACTTCAATGTTGTACAGCGGCCCGCCGGGCTGGCTCAACTTGCCGATTTCGCCGGTGGGCATATCGAAGAATCGGGCCGTCTTGGCCTTCTTGATCGCGATGTCGATGCTGCCAAGCCATGCCCCGTCCATCCGTGCGAACGCCTTCAGGTTTCCGCCGGCGTCCACGACGGCGATGTCCATCTTGCAGTCGATCTCGCCGGCCTTCGCCTGGGCCGCCTGGAGCACGCGCATGGCCGACTCCAGGTCGATGTCCGGGGTCGAAAGGCCTTTCGACGTCGAATCCTTCTGGGCGGACACCATATCTTTGGGGACCATCGCGACCGCCATCGCAATTGCTATCACGCCCATGATCGAACACAATTTCGCCTTCATTTCGGTTCTCCCTATTCATAGTGCAGCACGTTTTCACCAGTAAAGACGGCTGGAGCCGGGCCCCAGCATGACCAATAGCGGGAAAGTATCATTCGGCCCTGGCTAGGTCAAGCAAAATACACAATATGCAGGGGCGGTTCGGGAGCGATGAAGGACTTGGCAGGGGGGGAACCTTCTGATAGTATAGAGAATTGAAAGACCACAAGATATGGCGCAACTATAGTTTGTGTTGAAATCAGAGTCTTGCGACAG
>JBAZRU010000145.1:0-12297 GCA_041662805.1 Candidatus Hydrogenedentales bacterium
AGCCCTTAGGCAACAAGTCGTCAACACAGCGACTACAGGAATCGAAGAGAGCACTATGAAATACGAGGCCGTCATCGGCTTGGAAGTCCACGTCGAGCTCAACACGAAGTCGAAGGTGTTCTGCGGATGCAGCACGAAATTCAACGCACCCGCAAATACCAACGTGTGCCCTATCTGCCTCGGCATGCCCGGCGTTTTGCCCACCATCAATAAGCGCGCCGTCGAGTTTTCGGTGGCCGTAGGCATCGCGCTTGGCTGCACGATCTCGCGTTGGTCGAAGATGGATAGAAAGAACTACTTCTACCCCGACCTCGCAAAGAACTACCAGATCAGCCAATACGACCTGCCCCTCTGCTTCAATGGGTCCATTGATGTCCTGGTCAATGGCGAGATGAAACGCATCGGCATCACCCGCGCCCACCTCGAAGAGGACACCGCAAGCAACACGCACACCATCGGCGGCGGCGACAGCGGCGTCGATTTCAATCGCTCTGGCCTGGCGCTGCTCGAAATCGTCACCGAGCCGGATATTCGTAGTGCGGACGAAGCCTACGCGTACCTCACCGACCTCAAGCAGTTGCTGCGTTACCTCAACGTCAGCGACTGCAACATGGAAGAGGGCTCGCTCCGCGCCGAGGCCAATATAAGCATCCGCCCGGTTGGTCAGAAGGAATTCGGCACCAAGACCGAGGTGAAGAACGTCGCCTCGTTCAGCGGAGTCCACAAGGCCATCGCCTACGAAATTGCCCGGCAGCAAGCCGTGCTCGAAGAAGGCGGCAAGATTGTCCAGGAAACCCGCGGCTGGGATGCCAATAAGGGCATCACGTTCTCCCAGCGCCAGAAGGAATCCGCCCACGACTATCGCTACTTCCCAGAGCCGGACCTTGTGCCGATGGTCATCGACGAAGCGTGGGAATCGCGCATCCGCGAGTCCCTTCCCGAGCTTCCGAAGGCCCGGCGCGCCCGGTTTGAAACCCAGTATGGCCTGACCACCTACGACGCGGGCGTGCTCACGTCCGAACGCCCCATGGCCGACTACTACGAAGCGGCCGTCAAGGCGGGCGCACCCGCCAAGCCTGCCGCGAATTGGGTCATGGGCGACCTCCAAGGCCTGCTCACCGAGCAGAAAACGGAAATCGCCGGATGCCCCGTGACGCCAGAGAATCTCGCAGCAATGATCCTCCTCATCGAGGATGGTACAATAAGTGGGAAGATTGCCAAGGACTTGCTCCCCGAGATGTACGCCACCGGCAAAGATGCCAAGGCGCTCGTTTCGGAAAAGGGCTTGGTCCAAATCAGCGACACCGCGGAAATCGAAGCCGTCGCCCGCCAAGTCCTCGCGGACAACCCGGGCCCCGTGGCCGATTTCCACGGCGGCAAGGAAAAGGCCCTCGGCTTCCTGGTCGGACAATTGATGAAGGCTACCAAAGGCAAGGCTAACCCGAAAGTCGCGAACGACGCGCTCAAGAAAGTCTTGTCCGAAAACAACTAACGTCCTGGATCGTCAACCTTTTGGGAGTACCTGCACAGCTTGGCTCGACTCGTTAAGAAATCCGCACCCGAAGAACCCGATTTTCTACCCAACACACGCCGGGCCGCGGCATTCGCAGACGACAAGAAGGCCGTCAACATTCGGGCCTACGACGTGCGTGGTCTCACCCTCATCGCCGATAGCTTCGTCGTATGCACTGCAACCAGCGAGCCGCACTTGAAAGCCGTGTACGGTGCGATCTCCGCGGGCATGCACGAAGTCGGTGTGCGCACGCTACACTCGGAAGGCTCCCAATCCTCCAATTGGCTCGTGCTCGATTTCGGAAACATCATTGTGCACGTCTTCCGCCAAGAAGCGCGGGAGTACTATGATTTGGACGGTCTATGGGGTGACGCCCCTCAAATCGACCTGGGCCTGGAAACCAAGTAGCCTGTCGAAGGCAGACAGGGTTCGCAGGCAAAGTGGAATATCGCCATGAAGCAAGAACTACCGGATAGACTCTCGATATACCACTACAAGCTGGACCGCATCCTCGGGCGCGGCGGCACAGGTACCGTCTATCGCGGCATCGATCTCGAAAAGGGAGAGGTCGTCGCCGTCAAAGTCTTCCATGCGAATTTCTTCAAGAACAAGTCGCAGATCCGCGACTTCGCCAAGAACATCAAAGTCTTCCAGAAGTTCGACCACCAGAATGTGGTCAAGGTCGCCGAATTCCTCGATGGCAGCGAAGGCCTCTGCATGACCATGGAATACGTCGACGGACCCGACCTGAAGTGGTACATCGAAAACCGCCCATGGAATCTCCAGGAACGCGTCGTCGTCGTGGCCCAGATTTGTAACGGGCTCCAGTACATCCACGACCAAGGCTTACGCACCACGACCTGAAGCCCGCGAACATTCTCTTCACGCGCTCGGGAATCGCCAAGTTATCGGACTACTCGCTCTGTCGCGACAAAATGTTCGGGTTCATCGACAGCGGCATCGTGGAGCAGATTACCCCCATGTATGTCGCCCCTGAGATTATCAAGCGGGAGAAGGCCTCGCCCCGCGCCGACATCTACTCGTTGGGCATCACGCTCTATCTCATGTTCGCGGGCAAGACGCCCTACGAAGTGGATAGCCTGCAGAAACTCTACAACTGCCACCTTCGCGTCACGCCCATACATCCATCGGTTGTCAACCGAAAGTGCCCCCATATCATCGGCGATATCATCATGAAGATGCTCGAAAAAGAACCCGCCAAGCGCTTCGAAAGCTGCGACCAACTCCGCATCTCCCTTTCGGAAGCCGCCCGCCCGCGGATCTAGGTCTTAGGCCCTGTACACCACCGTCCCGTCGCACAAGGTCGCCTTCACGACGCCGCGCAGCTTCATCCCTTTGAACGGTGTGTTGCGGCTGCGGGAATGGAATGCCTCCGGTTCCACAACCCACTCGGCCTTGGGATCGAATACCGTGATATCGGCTGCGCCGCCTTCCCGCAATGTCCCTGCCTTCAAGTCGAATATCGACGCAGGCGCGGACGTCATCAACGCAATTGCGCGTTCCAGCGTCAAGACTCCCGGTTCCACAAGCCCCGTGATCGTCGTACCCAGCAAGGTTTCCAGACCGACAATCCCGAATGGCGCCAACTGGAATTCGACATCTTTCTCCGTCGGCGTGTGCGGCGCATGGTCCGTCGCGATGCAATCGATAGTCCCGTCCGCAAGCCCCTCGCGAATTGCCGCGACATCCTCGGCCTCGCGCAACGGCGGGTTCATCTTTGCATTCGTGCCGAACCCCACCACCGCTTCGTCCGTCAATGTCCAATAATGCGGACCCGTCTCGCACGTCACGCGCACCCCGCGCTGTTTCGCTCGCCGGATAATCTCCACTCCGCCCTTGCTTGTCACATGTTGAATATGAATCTTCGCGCCTGCCAACTCGGCCAGGCGAATGTTCCGGTCGATGCGGATTTCCTCGACGGCCTTGGGAAGCCCTGGGATGCCGAGGCGCGTCGAGTTGTAACCCTCGTTCATCGCCCCACCTTCCGCTAGTGTCTCGTCCTCGCAGTGCGCCATATAGGTCAGCCCGCACATGTCCGCGTATTCAAGCACGCGGCGCATCACCCAACTGCTCGCAATATCCCTTCCGTCGTCCGTCACGGCCACGGCGCCGACGGCCTTCAATTCGGCCATCTCCGTCATCTCGGCGCCTTCCATGCCCTTCGTCGCGCACGCCGCCGGCCACACCTTGATGATTGCTGTCTCGCGCGCACGCCGATTGACGAACTCGACCATACCCGCGTTGTCGATGACCGGCCGCGTATTCGCCATCGTCACGACCGACGTCACTCCGCCTCTGGCCGCCGCCCGGCTGCCCGTCGCGATTGTCTCCTTCGACTCGTAGCCAGGTTCGCGAAAATGGACGTGAATGTCGACCAACCCGGGACACACGACGCAACCCGAAGCATCGAATGTCTCGTCTCCTGTCAACCCCTTCCCAATTTTGGCAACTGTCTTGCCTTCGACCAAGATATCCATGGGTTCGGAGATGCCCGACGCGGGTTCGATCAAATGACCGTTAACGATAGCGAGGCTCATCTTCTACACTGCTCCTGTTAGGCTATTCACGAAATCGCTCAAAACCGAAAGGTCCGGCCTACCCGCCGTTGATCAGCAGATGCATAACCGCCATGCGCACGGCTACGCCGTTGCTGACCTGCTCCAGAATCACGCTGCGGGGCCCGTCGGCCACTTCGCTGGCAAGTTCGACGTCACGATTGATCGGACCGGGGTGCATCACGAGCGCGTGCTTGGGCGCGGCCATCAACGAGTCATTGTCAATTCGGAACAGCCGGATGTATTCGCGCATGCTCGGAAACAGGCACTTGGCCTGACGCTCAAGTTGAATACGAAGAGCATAGACCACGTCCGCATCGCAGATCGCCTCGCGCAGATCATGCGTAACCTCAACGCCCATCCGCTTGATTTCGACGGGCATCAATGTGCTCGGCCCGCACAAGCGGACTTTGGCCCCAAGCTTCGTCAAACTCCAGATGTTACTGCGCGCCACGCGGCTGTGAAAGATGTCGCCGATGATCGCCACGCGAATGCCGTCCAAGCCCGCTTCCGGGTCCTGCCGATGCTTCCGCACATGCTCCCGCATTGTGTAGGCGTCGAGCAGTCCCTGTGTCGGATGCTCGTGCGCGCCGTCACCCGCGTTGACTATATGGGAATCGTGCCGCTCGGCAAGAATGTGCGCCGCGCCCGCCATGCTGTGGCGAATAACGACGATATCGCTGTGCATCGCTTCGATATTGTCCAGCGTATCGTGAAGGGTCTCCCCCTTCTTCGAGCTAGAAACCTGAACATTCATCGTCAGCGTATCCGCGCTCAGCCGCTTTGCCGCCAACTCGAACGACGTGCGCGTGCGTGTGCTTGGCTCGAAAAACCAATTCACAACAAGCCGCCCCTGAAGCAAAGGCACCTTCTTGATTCCGCTTTCGCGTTTCGACACCGCGGCAAATTGCGGCGCCGTATCGAGGATCAATTCAATTTCCTGACGCGACAGATCTTCCAAGGCCGTAAGGTCCTTGCGCGTCCAGGTAATTCCCTCTTCCTCCGTTTGTACCACTTCGCATCTTCCCCGCTGTTGTGAATTTGGGACAGACACCAACTCTCTTGCTAGTCTTGCATCATTCTCCCGACGCTGAACTGACGCGTTCCAAGAGCACTGCATCTTCGCCGTCGGCTTCTTTCAAGCGCACCGAGACATGATCGTCCGGATTCGTGGCCAGCGACCACCCCAGGTAGTCGGCTCGAATCGGCAACTCGCGATGCCCGCGATCCACGAGGCACGCTAACTGCACCCGCTTGGGCCTGCCGTAGTCGATGATTTCGTCCAGCGCCGCACGCACGGTCCGGCCCGTAGACAGCACGTCGTCGACCAAAACGACCGTCACCCCTTCGACATCAAAGTCGAAGTGAGTCACATCGCCTCCAAGGGCGGCGCGCTTTCCGCTCCGCAAATCGTCGCGATACAGCGTTGTCGCGAGCGACCCCACGCGCGGCTTCACTCCTGTCATCTCCGCGATTTCATCCGCCAGCCGTTCGGCCAGTGGACGGCCTCGCTTGAGAATTCCGAGGAGCACGACCTCGTCCATGGAATCGTTGCCTGCAACGATCTCCTGAGCCATGCGGCGCGTCGCGGCGTCCACACCCTCGGCATCCAGCACTATGGTTGTTTCGCTTGTCACGTTATCGAATACTCTCCATAGAATCGAACAGGTAGAAAAAAGCCCCTCTCACGTGCATGAGAAGGGATGATGGCATTCATGGTGACACTCATAGTTTTGCGCCCGCATTGCGCCGGAGAGGAGTTTATCAAGCCTCTGTCGGACAGTCAACCAGCCGAGTTGTCCAACTGCCGCCTCCCCGATGGGCCAATGCGCTCCATTGTATCCTATTCCCAATCTGCCCAAGTCATGCTATAACAGAGCAGGTGGAGGGGTAGTTCTCGATAGTCGTTCTGACGAGAAAGGCATCGCATGGACACCAAGACGAACGTTATTGCGTGCAACGTATGCGGTCATCGGATGGCTATCCCCGTTGGATTCGAAGGAAGAGCCTGCCGATGCAGCAAGTGCAACACCCCCTTGCAGACCGGCGAAGACGCGTTGACTCTCAAGCTGGATTTCGACCTTGGATCCCCGCCTCCACCCAAGCCGGCTGCGAACCAGTCGAAATCCGCCGCGCCCCCTACCCCTGCGGAATTGAAGTCGATCGTCTTGAAGGCGGCACGGTCAGCCTTGCTGGGCATGCTCGCGGGTGCGCTGATATTGGGGTCGCTTATGGCAATCATCGCGGTCGCGACCGCTCCCCCGACCGCCGACCACGCCACTACCCTCCGTATTGCATTCAAAGGAGGAGCGGACTTTGGGGTGCTCGCGGGATTTCTCTTCGGCAGTATTTTGAGCATCATGTACAGTAGGGACTTGTCCTACCTCATTGGCTCGGCAATCGGAGCAAGCATTGGCTTGGGCGCAACGCTTCTCCACTACGCGTTTGAGTCGGTCTTCTTCGCGCAAGCGGACACATCCGCGGCGATGAACGGAATGGTCGGACTCTTTGGCGGTGCGGTTCTTGCAGCAATGATACTCTGGTTCAAGACGTATCGAGAAGCGGAATAGCCTCCGAGTCGAATACCGCGGACCTCCTCCAGGAATAAAGCAAGCCGGCCCGGAGGAGGTGCTCCTCCGGACCGGCGATGCGCGTTGGAATCAAACTCTTACTTGATGGCGTCTTTCGCCTGCTTGGCGATGCGGAACTTGAGGACGCGCTTCGCCGGAATCGTGATCGCTTCGCCCGTTGCCGGATTGCGGCCGGAACGCTTCTTGCGATTCACGACGACGAGCTTCCCAAGCCCAGGAATCGTGAAGCCAACCTTGGCTTCCTTGTACGCCAAGCCAACAAGCTCGGCCACGACGCCGCCGACGTCCTTCTTGCTCAAGCCGGTTTTCTCGGCAAGAGCCGTGATGATTTGCGCCTTCGTCTTTGCTTTCTTCTCTGCCATCGAATGTGCCTCCTCGCTTTGGGGATTCCCTCTTCCCCCACGCTTTCGACCCCGAAGTCTTCAGACGACGCACCTTGCACGTCTGCATTTCGTGGGATAGCCCAGTGCTGAGGGTCGCCTTATCCCTCTCCGCACAACGTTCTTTACAATTTAACGAGGCGTTTGTCAAGCCCTATTTTCAAGGCTCAAATGAAATTGAGTCCACAATCCCGTTGTGTTTACAGCCTAATCCGTGTTATGCGATCCCAAAAACCTACTTTTTCGCGAGTTCAGCACCCTTTTTCCGGTATCTCTCCTCCATTCGGCTCACCATTGATCAGTTGCGCTGAAGTAACATACCATGCGTCTCTGTGAAGTGAACGTGCCACAAACGCGTCTGAAATTGGAGCCACTCCCTCATGATCATTGCCGCACTCGGCGGCGTTTCTGGCAATCTTCCCGCTCTCGAAGCGGTTTTGAGCCATATCGACAACGCCGGCATCCATACAATCGTCAACACGGGGGACTGCCTGGCCGGGTGCCCGTATCCCAACGAGGTCATGGAGAGGCTGGAAAAGCGGGAAGTACTCTCCGTGCAAGGCGAACAAGATCGTCAAGTCCTTCGCGTCCAGCGCAAGTCGGAAACGCTTCCGCAACGGGTCACGCCTGCTCTCTTTGCCGCGCTGCAATTTGCCCACGAAAAGACGCTCAGCAAGAATCTGGAGAAAGCCGCGGGCTTGCCTCGACGCAGAATTTTCACCGTGGACGGGCTATCGGTATGCCTTTGTCATGGCACTCCGAGCAGCCAGTCGGAAGGACTCGAAGAGACGGACCACCTCGCGAAGTTCCGGAGGCAACGCGAGTTTGCCAATGTTCATGTCGTGGTCGCGGGGCGCACCCCCAGTCCTTTCTGGAAGATGGTAGACGACACCCTGTTCGTGAATCCGGGCCGCGTTGGCGCTGGGAAGCCGGGCCGCGCAAGCTACGCCATCGTCAGCACGGAAGAGATTCCTTGGAAAGTCGATATCCAGGAAGTTGCCTATGACCCGTCCGAAGTACAGAAGCGGCTCGCCGAGTTGGGACTTGAGTGGCCTAACTGACGGGCCAAGCCGCTACGAAAGTCCCGGCAACGCCTCGACAAATTCGCCCCATGTCGTGAAGACGAAGTCAGCGGTTGTGTTCTCCAAATGGCGGCTATTGTCGCCCACGAATAGGGCCGCGCGGGCACCTACCGCCTTGGCGCCCGCCACGTCGGTGCCCTCGAGATCTCCAATATGCAGCAACTCGCTCACCGCGACGCCCAACTCGCGCGCACTCGTGTCGAACATTCGCGCATGCGGTTTTGATACGCCCACTTCGTCCGAGAACAGCACGCTCCCAAAATGCGGCAGGAAGCCATTTCGCTCCAGTAACGCTCTTAGTGAGCTCCCCGGACTCAGACCGGAATCCGATATCACCCCCACGGGACCTCGGGCGGCGGCCGCAATGACGGCGTCGAGGGCCCCCTCGATTGGAATCGGCGGATAGGCGAGTATCGCCGTGGCGAATACTTCCGCCAAGTGCTTACGAACGTCCGCGGCAAGGTCCACACCCAATTCGCGCATCACGATTCGCACTGCATCCTCCGGCCCGAGCGTTCGTTGATGCGAGATGTGATGATGCATGAATTCCTGTTCGGACGTGCGGAGAGCGGCGCGCGCCAGTTCGGGAGCCGCGCCTGTCGCTTCGCACACCGCTCGAATACGAATAAGGCGTCGCAGTTCGGGGTCCCTTGCCTCGTGAAACAAGGTCCGCCAAAAATCAAAGGTAATCGCTCGAATTGCCATGCTCTACCATTCACGCCGGTCTTGGCGAAGACCCTGTTCTTGGAGGAGCCGCGCCGCCATTTCGGCGACTTCTTCCGGAAGGTCCTTGGTTCTGTGGCGCAAGAATTTGGCGGGAGCCCCGGCCCACACCTCGAACGCGGGAACGTCGTGCGTCACGACGCTTTTCACCCCGATGACGGCGCCTTTTCCGATGCGCACGCCTTTCGATACATACGCACCGCTCCCCACCCAAGCCCCTTCCTCAATGATGACGGGCTTGTAGTAATTGGGCGTATAGCGCCAATTCGCCTCGGTGCCATAGATGAGATGCGTCCCGTCGCGAATGACGGCGTACTCCGCGATTCCCACCATGTCGTGAAGCTCAACCAGTTCGCCCGCTTCAATCACGACGTTCCAGCTCAAGAGGCATCGGCTTCCTATGACAATCTTCGCCTCGGGACGCGCCCGCAGTCGCACCTGCTCCCGAATCCGGCTGTAGTCGCCTAGCTCGACGCGCCCTTCTATCTCCAGGTCCCGGCCGATAAACCGGCAGCCCTTTCCAACTTTCGCGAATTTCCTGCTGTGGCTCCAATTCCGCCACCGTCTCGTAAAGCCGTCCATGTGAATCTCCCTGCTCCATGAAACGGCACATTGTAGCGAATGCCACACGGGCGTGGAAAGGTCCTGAAGTCAAGGGGTCTCAGACTCAAGGCCGCTAGCGCAGCCATGCCTTCAGGAGCATCTTGTAGATCCGGTATGAGTCGCGCACTTTGTTGAAATGCGAGCACCGGTTGCCTTCTTCGTAGATTGTCTTGATCGGGGCGGGCACAACGGCAAACCCTCCGCGCAGGGCAGCGACAAGGATAGCCATTTCGGTCTCGTAGCGTCCGCCGGGGACATTGGCCAAAATATACTCCAGCAGGCGGCGTGAGTGGAGCCGGTAACCGGATTGCGTGTCGGGAATCTCGCGCCCCAGCAGCACGCGGGTAATCCGCGCGGTCATCTTGTTGCCCACGCGGCTGGTCCATGGGACCTGCGCGAGGTCGAAGGTCCGCGAGCCGATGACGAGGTCAGCCTGCTGCTGTTTGGCCGTCTCGAAAAGTCCGCTCAATTCGTCCGCGTCGTGTTGTCCGTCCGCGTCCACAATTGCGGCAAACGTCATGCTTGGGTCTTCCAGTGCAGCCCGGAAACCTTCCAGCATCGCGAATCCTTTTCCGCGATTCTCGGGGAAAACCACAACCCGTGCACCCGACACGTCCAGCGGCGCAATTGCCCCATCGGTACTGCCGTCGTCCACGAGGATGACCCGGTCCACGCGCTCCAGCAGCGCTGCCACGACAGGCGCCACGCGGTCTCCCGCGTTGTAGCAGGGCACAATTGCCGTGACGGCACGGCGCATCGAGTCGCCAACCCTCGAAGACCGCGGCGAAAGCGTTCCGTCCACTGGTCACCCCCTTCAGTTTACTGCTCATATTCTACCACAGGGTGCAATGTCATGTGGACAGGCACGCGTGTCCTTTGCGTGAAACGCGATGCCTGTGCAATACTCCCCGGCTAACGAGGACAATCGAATTCCGGGCGAAGGAGAGAGTCGTGAAAGTGCTTGAGAAGTGGGTCAAAGAAGGTTCCATTGACACGGTCATCACTGCCGGTATCGATCTCCAGGGTCGCCTCTACGGGAAGCGCTGCAATGCCGTCCCGTTTCTGCGCGACCTGTCGTCCGGCGTACACACGTGCGACTGCAACTTTGGGTGGGATATCGAGCGGATGCTCATCCCCGGCCTGGAATTCACGGGTTGGCACACGGGCTACGGCGATATGGCGGCCGTCCCCGATTGGTCGACGTTGCGCAAGTACCCTTGGTTCGACAAGACGGCCCTCGTCATCTGCGACACGTATGACCACCATGGGAATCTTATCGACATCGCGCCGCGCACGATACTCCGCCGGCAGGTGGAACGCGCGAAATCGATGGGCTACTCCGTCAAGGCCGCACCGGAACTTGAGTTCTTCATGTTTCGCGAGACGCTCGAAAGCTCGCGCGCCAAGGACTATCGCGACCTCGAACCCATGTCCAAGTATATTTCCGACTACTGCATCTTTCGCTCGTCCATGGACGAGTGGATCATCGGTCCGATGCGCCGCTACTTCGCCGAGGCAGGAATCGAAATCGAGTGCAACAAAGCCGAATGGGGCCACGGGCAATTCGAAATCAACCTCGTTTATGGCGACGTCCTCGACATCGCCGACCGCCACGTGATCTTCAAGAACGGCATTCGCGAAATAGCAGCCCTGAACGGCGTTCAAGTCACGTTCATGGCCAAGTGGGACTCGAAGCATTCCGGCAACGGCGCACACATCCACATGAGCCTCTGGAACGACGACACCCCCGCCTTCCCCGACCTCAAAGGCGAGCACCACATGTCGGAGACCATGCGTCATTTCCTGGGCGGCATGATGGCGTGTACGCTCGATCTGCAGTTGCTTTACATGCCAATCGTCAATTCATACAAACGAATCGAAGACGCGTCGTTCGCGCCGTCGACGTTAACCTGGGGCGGGGACAACCGCACCACCGCGTATCGCGTCGCAGGTCATGATAAGTCCATGCGCCTCGAAAACCGTATCCCCGGGTCCGATGCGAACGCCCATCTCATCTACGCGGCGATGATCGCGGCGGGCCTCTACGGCGTCGAAAACAAGATCGAGCCCGTGGGGCCCTTCGTGCGGGCCAACGCATACGATTTGGCGGACGCCCCCAAGCTACACCGCAACCTCACCGACGCAACCAATGCCTTCGACAACAGCAAGATTGCGCGCCAACTCCTGGGTGACAACGTCGTCGACCACTACGCCGCCGTGGCGCGCTGGGAAATCAACGAGTTTCAGAAATACGTCACCGACTGGGAGCGCAGACGGTATTTCGAGCTGGTTTAAGGTCAAGTGGAAGCATCCTCTGGCAGAGAAGATTGTGCATGTACGTCAAGTACAAATAGAAGGAGTTTGAAGTCCATGCGTCTCAAGGACAAGGTAGCCATCATTACAGGAGCGGGCCTGGGAATGGGCCGGGAAGCGGCCCTCGTATTTGCGAATGAGGGGGCCAAGGTCGGCGTGTTCGACCTGAATGCCGAGGCCGGCAACGAAACGGTGAAGCTTGTCGAGCAAGCGGGCGGCAAGGCCGTATTCGTCCAGGGCGACGTCAGTAAAGAGGCCGACGTGAAACGGGCCATCGCCGAAACGGTCAAGGCATTTGGCAAACTGGATATCCTCTACGCGAACGCCGGCGTGCTGTGGAAAGACCGCGACAAGTCCGTCCTCGACACGACCGAAGAGAACTGGGACATCGTCCAGGCGATCAACCTAAAGGGACCATTCTTCCTGACGAAGCACGGGATTCCCGAGTTGCGCAAATCAGGCGGAGGCTCGATTATCCTTGTGGGTTCGATCTCGGGGCTTGTTGGCTTCACCTTG
>JBAZRU010000146.1:0-12282 GCA_041662805.1 Candidatus Hydrogenedentales bacterium
TACCTATGAATGCAAGAAATGCGAGGCGGTTCAAGACGTCTTTCATTCGATGTCCGAATCCCCGCGCGTCAAGTGCGCAGCCTGCGGCAGCACCCGCATGATACGGCTGTTGGGTACGGGGGCGGGCATCCTCTTCAAAGGGTCGGGATTCTACGAGACGGACTACAAGCGTAACGGCAACGGGGGCGGCAAGAACGGGGGCAAGTCCGAGAGTTCTTCGGAGGGTAAGTCCGAGTCCAAGTCTGAGTCTACGTCCGAGAGCAAGCCGGAGACCAAATCGGAGACCAAGCAGGAATCCAAGTCCGAGTCAAAGTCTTCGAAATCCGAGGGATCCAAGGGCGCGTCGGGCAAGGGCAAAGACTCTTAGGCGGAGATAAAGGATCTTGCGGGCGAAGGCGTCCGCATTGTAGAGTATTTGTTCCCGGTTTTGGGCGCGTTCGGTAGAGAACGCGCTCGCCTTTTTTTCGGCAACGACGGGGAAACCGGGCGGAACGCCCTCGGACGCATCCAGCGCGCGTGCGCATATCCGAGTCTCTTCTTATAACACACGCACGGGCGCGTGGGGCAACCGAGGGAGGATAGGGACATGACAACCAACGAGATCAAAGCGCTCAACGAGAAGCACGTGATCAACACGTACGGCTCTCGGAGCATTGCGTTTGTCCGCGGCGAAGGCGTCACCCTCTGGGACGCTGAAGGCAAGGAATACCTCGACTTCTTCGCGGGGATCGCCGTGGCCGGATTGGGCCACTGCCACCCGAAGGTGACGGAGGCTCTGTGCATGCAGGCGAAAACGCTAGTGCATGTCTCGAACCTCTACTACATCGAGCCGCAAGTCAAACTTGCGGCTTTGTTGTGTCAGCACAGTTTCGCGGACAAGTGGTTCTTCTCGAACTGCGGCGCGGGCGCCATGGAAGCGGCCATGAAATTGGCCCGGCGCTATTGGTCGCAGCAGGGGACGCCGAGGCCCGAATTCGTCACGATGCTTCAATCCTTTCATGGGCGCACGTTCGGCGCAATTAGCGCGACCGGCCAACCCAAGTATCAGGAAGGCTTTGAACCGCTCTTGCCGGGCATCCGCCACGTCCCCTTTGACGACATGGGCGCGCTGCGGAAGGCCCTTTCGCCGCAAACGGGAGCCGTGATCGTCGAGCCGATTCAGGGCGAAGGCGGCGTGCGGGTCCCCGCAAACGACTATCTGAAGCAGGTGCGCGCCCTCTGCGATGAGCGCGGCGCCTTGCTCATTCTCGACGAAGTGCAGACCGGCGTTGGCCGCACGGGCAAATTCTTCGCGCACGAACACTACGGCATCACGCCGGACATCATTGTCGTCGCCAAGGGTCTTGGGAACGGCGTGCCCATCGGCGCGATGGGCTGTACGGACAAAGTCGCCTCGGGTTTCAGCGTGGGTTCTCACGCGTCCACGTTTGGCGGCAATCCTCTGTGCACGGCCGCCGCGCTGGCAACGGTCGAGATTATTCTGGAGCCGGGATTCCTGCCGCACGTCGAACAGATCGGCGCGTACTTCCTGGAGAAGCTCAACGTCTTGGCCAAGAAGCACGCAGGTATTGCGCAGGTCCGCGGCAAGGGGCTGCTGATTGGCGTCGAGATGAAGACGCCCGTAGCGCCCGTGGTGCAGAAGATGCTCGATTCTGGAATCGTATGCGGACCCGCGGGCCCGAATGTCCTGCGCTTTGCCCCGCCGCTTATCATTACGCAACAACATGTGGACCGGGTCGTGGCAACCCTCGACAAGGCGATCGGAGAAGTCTGATGTATCTGGATTTCATCACCCTCGCGGAGCTGACAACCGGCGATATCCTCGAACTGCTTGAAATGGCCGATATGCTCAAGAAGACGGTCAAGGAAGGCAAGCCTCACCGCCTTCTTGAAGGGCAGACCGTGGCCATGATCTTCGAGAAACCGAGCCTGCGCACGCGGGTGACGTTCGAGACGGGCATGTTTCAGCTTGGGGGCCACGCCCTCGTGCTCGAATCGGGCCAAATCAAGCTTGGCGAGCGCGAATCCGTGCCGGATGTGGCGCGCAATCTCGACCGGTGGGTGGATGGAATCGTCGCACGTACGTTCAAACACGAGGCGGTTGAGGACTTGGCGAAGTATGCCGGGGTTCCAGTGATCAATGCGCTGACGGACAAGCTGCATCCGTGCCAGGTGATCGCAGATGCGCAAGCGTTGCGCGAGCACAAGGGCGACCTTGGGAATCTGAAGCTGGCGTTTGTAGGCGACGGCAACAATGTCGCGGCGTCGTGGCTGAACTTTGCCGCACGCATTCCCATCAATTTTACCCTTGTCTGCCCGCCGGGCTACGAGGCTGACCCTGAGATTGTGGCCTTCGCGAAGTCGGAGGCCAAAGGCGAGATTTGCGTCACGCACAGCATCGAGGATGGTTTGCGGGGCGCCGATGCAATCTACACGGACGTGTGGGCGAGCATGGGCCAGGAGCGCGAGAGCGAGAAACGCGCCAAGACGTTTGCCCCGTATCAAGTGAATGCCAAGTTGATGTCGCTCGCGAAACGCGACGCCGTGTTTATGCACTGCCTGCCGGCCAAGCGCGGCAAGGAAGTGACCGACGAGGTCATGGACAGCCCGCAGTCTATCGTGTTCGACGAAGCGGAGAATCGACTCCACGCGCAGAAGGCAATCATGGTAACCTTGATGCAGAAGGACAAGGATGGCCTGAACCGCAAGCAACGGGCGCGTGCCGGGAAATAGCCATGAAAACCGTCGCACCGGAAGTCCTCTCGGAAATGGTCCGCCGCCTGGTGGTCGAGTTCGATCCCCAGCAGGTGATTCTCTTCGGTTCCCGTGCCTGGGGGGAACCCACAGAGGACAGCGATGTTGACCTCTGCGTAATCGTCTCCGACAGCAAGGAGCCGAAGATTAAGAGAATGCAACGCGCTCGCACCTCGCTGGGTCTCACAGGGGTGCCAACGGACGTGCTCGTAATGACTCAAGCGAAAGTCAGCAGATTCAAGGATTTGAAGGCCTCTCTTGAGTATCGCATTCGTGCGCAGGGCAAGGTTCTGTATGACCGATCCGCGCATTGAGGCAACGAAGGCTTGGATGGAAAGGGCGTGGCGCGACCTACGCGGTGCTGTCGTGCTCGAGGAAGGCGACAATCCGCTACTCGACCTGGCCTTGTATCATTGTCAGCAGGCGAGACATAAGTAAACTACAGTTCATGACAAGACACTGAGAATAGTCATTCGTAAGAAATCAAGACAGAGAGGGAATCATGGCAGCATCCGTCAAGAAGATTGTTCTCGCGTATTCGGGTGGATTGGACACGTCCGTCATCCTGAAGTGGCTCCAGGAAACCTACAAAGCCGACATCGTCGCCTTTATTGCCGACATTGGCCAGGGTGAAGAAGTCGAGGAGGCGCGCGCCAAGGCCATCAGGACCGGCGCATGCGCCGCCTACGCCGTGGACCTGCGCGAAGAGTTCGTCCGTGACTTCGTGTTTCCGACGATGCAGGCCAACGCCTATTACGAAGGCAACTACATGCTGGGGACGAGCGTGGCGCGTCCGTTGATTGCGAAGGCCCAAATCGATGTGTTGCGCCAGGAGAAAGCCGATGCGGTATCGCACGGCGCGACTGGCAAGGGCAACGATCAGGTGCGATTCGAGCTGACGTTCTACGCGCTCGAGCCCAACGTGACGATCATCGCCCCGTGGCGCGACTGGGATTTGAACAGCCGCACCGCGCTGATCGAGTACGCGAAAAAGCACGACATCCCCGTGCCCGTCACGGTGAAGAAGCCGTATTCGTCCGACCGCAACCTCCTGCATATCTCGTTCGAGGGCGGCATCCTTGAAGACCCTTGGTCCGAACCGCCCGACGACATGTTCCTTTTGAGTGTGGACCCGAGCAAGGCCCCCGACAAACCCACCTACGTCGAAGTAGATTTCGAAGAGGGGCTTCCCGTCGCAGTAGATGGGAAGCGACTTGGACCCGCGGCGCTCTTGGCGCGCCTCAACGAACTCGGCGGAGCCAACGGCGTTGGCCGTGTCGATATGGTCGAGAACCGATTCGTGGGCATGAAGTCGCGCGGCGTGTACGAGACGCCCGGCGGCACAATCCTCTACGCGGCGCACCGCGCCGTCGAGTCGATCACCATGGACCGCGAGGTCATGCTCCTGCGCGACGAGCTGTCGCCGAAGTTTGCGCAACTCGTCTACAACGGGTTCTGGTATTCGCCGGAGATGGCCGCGTTGACCGCATTCGTCAAGAAGTCGCAAGAGCACGTGACCGGCACGGCGCGCGTCAAGCTCTACAAAGGGAACTGCATGGTCGTCGGACGCAAAGCCGAGAAGACCCTGTACGATCCGAAGATTTCGACGTTCGAGGAAGACGAGGGCGCGTATCAACAGAGCGACGCCGGTGCGTTCATCCGTCTCAACGCTTTGCGCCTGCGCGTCCGGAATCGCGCGGGCTTCGACAAGTAGGGCGGCCGGCATGGCCAAACTCTGGGGCGGACGCTTCGAGGGCAAGACCGATGCGCTCGTCGAGCAGCTCGGTCAATCCGTGTCGTTCGACGCGCGGCTCGCGCCGTGGGACATTCGCGGCAGCATCGCGCACGCGCGCATGCTCGGCGATTGCGGCATCATTTCCAAGGCAGACGCGAAAAAGATTGTAGCTGGATTGAAGGCCGTTGCGGCGGACATCGGGGCGGGGCGCTTCGTGTTCGACCCCGGACTTGAAGACGTTCACACCAATATCGAGTCGGCGTTGGTCGCGTGTATCGGCGAGGCGGGCAAACGGCTTCATACCGCCCGCAGCCGCAACGACCAGATCGCGACGGACGTGCGGATGTGGGCCCGCGATCAGGTGGATGCAATTCGCGAGCTTCTTCGCGGGTTACAGTCCGCGCTCGTCTCGTTCGCGGAAGATCATCTTGACGTCATTCTGCCGGGATGCACCCACATGCAGCACGCGCAGCCCGTCTTGCTGGCACACCATTTCCTCGCTTATTTCGAGATGTTTCAGCGCGACCGGGAGCGGTTCGGCGAATTGCGGAAGCGCGTCAACGTGATGCCCCTGGGATCGGCGGCGCTGGCTGGCGTTCCGTATCCCATCAATCGCCTGCAAGTGGCCAAAGAGCTTGGCTTTGAGGCCATCTCCGCCAATAGCATGGACGCGGTGTCCGACCGGGATTACCTCATCGAGTTTTGCTCCGCCTCTGCCCTGGTCATGATGCACCTGTCACGCCTCTGCGAGGAGTTGATCCTGTGGTCGACCCCCGAGTTCAGCTTTATTGAGATTGGCGACGCTTTCACGACCGGGTCGAGCATCATGCCCCAGAAGAAGAATCCCGATGTCGCGGAATTGGTGCGTGGCAAGACCGGACGGGTTTTTGGCGACCTGAACGCACTGCTTACCCTCATGAAGGGGCTCCCTCTCACGTACAATCGCGACCTGCAGGAAGACAAAGAGCCTGTCTTCGACGCATCCGACACGGTTCAACTATGCCTTGCCGTCACTTCGGCCATGTTGCCTTCCGTCCGGGTCAACCGGAAAGCCATGGCCAAAGCTACAACCGAGGGTTTCATGGAGGCCACCGACCTCGCCGACTACCTTGTGGGTAAAGGGGTTCCCTTTCGGGAGGCCCATGGAATCATTGGCCGCATAGTTGTGTTTAGTGTAAAAGAAGACAAGAAATTATCTGAGCTGACGATAGAGGAGTACCGGCGGTTCTCGGCTCAGTTTGGCCCAGACGTGCACGGCGTGCTGAGCGCAGCAACCATAGTGAGCAAGCGAAACCAACCTGGTGGAACCTCGCCAAAGCAAGTGAAATTAGCGATTTCGAAGGCGAAGAAGCTCCTGTCGCAGTAGTCTAGAACATTTTTCGGGCACTATTGATCCAAAATGGTGCATGTGGATACGAAATGGTGTTACTAATTCACCTTATTAATGGAATGATGGTTTTTCAAGACTAGACTTCCGGGCATGCCTATGTGGTATGATGTAGGCATGCTTGGTGTGGGCTGCGTAATGAGTCATCCAAATCGTATATTGATCGTCGACGACGAAGCGGTCATCAGGGAGTTGCTCTGCGACATCCTGACGGACGACGGGTATTCTGTTGACAGTATGCCCGGCGGACCTGCTGCGCTCGAACTCCTCCGGAAGCACGACGACTTTGCCCTCCTCTTCACGGACATCATGATGCCTGAAATGGATGGCATCCAATTGATCCGCGAAGCCCGGAAAGTACGCCCCTCCCTGATCCCCATCGTGATGACCGGCTTTGCCACCGTCGAGACGGCACGTGCTGCGGTAAAAGAGGGCGCCTACGACTATGTATTGAAGCCCTTTAGCCTTAGCGAAGTGAAGATGGCGGTATCCAATGCGCTGGAGCGCTATCGGCTTGCGGCCGAGAACACGCGCTTGCGCGACCTCACCGATATATTCGACATCAGCGAAACGATGGCGAGCATTCGACAGGAGAAGCAACTCCTGGAGTTTGTGTTGCGCGCCGCGTTGAAGCAGGTTGGCGCGGAGCGCGGCTCTCTCATGCTCGCCTCGGGTGACGGCAAGAATCTCGAAGTTGCGGCGAGCGTCGGTCTGCCGGAAGAGGCGGCGACGGGCGTCGTCGAGATCGGTAAAGGCATTTCCGGCCGTGTGGCGTTCAGCAGGCAGCCTATCCTCGTGGAAGACATGGGCGATCACCCCGACTTGAGGCGCGAGAGCAGAAATCTTGTCGATCCGTCATTCGTGTCGCTGCCCTTGGTCAGCAAGTTTCCGCGCTGGACCGAAGGTGGAGAAGAGGAGCAGATCCTGGCGGTTCTGAATGTCTGCAACAAGCAGGACAGTGGCCGCTTCAGCGACGCCGACCTCAAGACGCTCAGTATTGTGGCCAATCACGCGGCGGCCGCCATCGACAATGTGAGAACGTTGCGCGAGTTGGAGCACGCCCATCTGGCCACGGTCGAGAAGATGGTCCGCATGATCGAGGAGCGGGACGATTTCACGCGAGGACACGGCGCAAAGGTCCGGGACATATCCCTCATGCTTGCCCAAAAGATGGGAATGAGCGCCCAAGACTTGGCCACCTTGAGTGTCGCGGGGCCCCTGCACGATGTTGGCAAGCTCGGCGTTCGCAGTTCGGTATTGGCCAAGAATGGGCGCTTGAGCGAGGACGAATGGGCGAGCGTGCGCCAGCACACATTGATCGGCCATGAGTTGATGAAGCCTATACAGTTCCTGACCCCCGCGCACTTGCAGGTGGTTCGCAGCCATCATGAACGCGCCGACGGCGCGGGGTATCCGGACGGATTGGCCGGGGACGCCGTACCGCCTCTGGCCCGGGTTGTTGCCGCCGCGGATGCCTACGTCGCCATGTCCAGTCCTCGCCCGTATCGCGCGGCACTGTCGAAGAGCGAGATTGTCGGCGAGTTTCGCGACAATGGCGGAAGCCAGTTCGACCGCCAAGTGGCGGAACTGGCCGTCAAGCTGATCGAGAATGGCGAGATCCAGTGACCTTCAACACGCCCCCCTCCGTGTCTGCATTCTTGCCGAAGCCAACCCGTTAATCTGGATTCATCACTACATTCAGGCCTTTCGCGAGCACTGCGACGTGCTCACTGTGGGACCATCATTAAGCCCAGCCGATCTGGAGGGCATGGGCAAGGCCCACCAAGCTCACTTGCTATACCGCAACGACATTGACTCTGAGATCGGCGATGTCGACCAACTCGAAGAAGCGCTGCCCTCGGGCTGGCGCCCCCACCTGGTCGTCAGCATCCAATCCGGACGAGGTGTTGTTCACGGGCTGGCGCGTCTGCGCTGCCCCACCGCCTACATTTCGGTCGACACATGGCATTCCCCCATGGAGTATGTGTACGCCCTTCAGCACGAGTTTGTCTTCGTCGCGCAGCGAGAGTTTGTGCGTCGATTCCAGGCGACGGGATCGCGGCACGTCCGTTGGCTTCCCCTCGCGTGCAACCCGTCGGCCCATCACCCCGTTCAAGTGGAAAAGGACCTCGACATCGCCTTCGTCGGAAGTTGCGGCAGGCGCGTGCACGAGCAGCGGCGAGAACGGCTGAAGAGGCTAGCCGCATACTTCAAAGTGGATATCGATGACGGGCTGTGCGAGCAGGACATGTGCCGGATGCTCGCGCGGGCGCGGCTCGTCTTCAATAGCTCCATTGCAGGCGATCTCAACATGCGCGTCTTCGAAGCCCTTGGCATGGGGGCCGCGCTCCTGACGGATCGCGCTGCATCGGCCAATGGGTTGCTGGATCTGTTTACAGACGGCGAGCACCTCATCACCTACGACGACGACACGCTGGTCGACCTGGCGCGCCGTTATCTCGAAGACAGCGAAGCGCGCGAGCGAATTGCATGTGCAGGCAGGCAGCTCGTTCTCGAGAGTGAGACCTACTCCCGTCGTGTGCGGACCATTCTCGGAACCGTCTGCGGCATGATGCCGTGCATCCGCGACGAGGGCATCCCCTTTCTCCGACAGGGCGGCGCCTTGCGCGACCACCTTCCGTCGGCGCCAGGAGTGCTTGTCGATTTGGGCCTCGGGCTCGGCGCCACGAAATACGCCCTTCGCCGGCTTGGTACCAAGAAATGCTTCGGGGCCTCCCGCGATGCAGAAGAAGCCCAACGGCGCGCAGGATCCCACGACGAGATGCTGGCGCCCGGCGCGGCAGCGTTGCCCGAACACTTCGCGGATACGGTCGTGCTGACCAATCTTGCGTCCGTAGAGTCCAAGAACGCGCATGCGCTTGATATTGCCTATGGACTACTGCGCAGCGGGGGGACGTTGGTCGCTTGTCTCACGCCTGACGAATCGATCGGCCAAGGCATCTCCCCCACCGTGGACGGTTACGCGCAATGGGTGGAAGCACATGGTCTCGTCTTCCTGGCGGTGGACACCCTTTCCGACCGTGGAGACGGCAAGCAAGCAGTTGTCGTTACGGCGCGTAAACGCACGATGACCGTGCGCCAAGCGGCGGCCGAAGTCTACGAGCAACACCCCATGCCAAACACGACCTTGGAGCAGGTGCTTGCGACGATTCCAGAGAACCTCTGACCGCTCCGATCAAAAGCTGCGAATCAGCGCCTCGGCAATGCGGCCGCGCAACTCCGCCTTGCTGTTGATCTGGCGGGTCGCCATTACTCTGCCGATCTTGAATGGCGCTGGATAGAGCTTCTTCACGAGCGGCGTCATTGAGTTCGATAGCAGGACCTTGACGCCCTTCATGTGAAGTTCCGCCGCTGTCTCCGCAAGCGCTTGCTGATCATCCTCTCCGAAATCGTCCATGCTGTATCTCGTAAAGGAAGAGGTCTTGGATACGGGATGATACGGCGGATCGAAATACACGAAGTCGCCTTCGCGAGCGACACGTTTGACGGTCTCGAACGGACGCGCCTCGATCACGGCGTCCTGCAAGGCCGCCGACACGGCGTGGAGATTGTCTTCGTCGCAAATGCCCGGATTCTTGTACCGCCCGTAGGGAACGTTGAATTCCCCTTTGCTGTTCTCGCGATACAGGCCGTTAAAGCCCGTCTTGTTGAGGTAGATGATCCGTGCGGCTCGCGCGAACAAGTCTTTCGGCGACTGCCCGCGTAGCGCGTAGTAATAGTCCTCGGAATGGCGCTTGGCATGTTCCCGGAGCAATTCGATGACCTGCTCCGCGTCTTCCTTCACCGCGCGATAGGTTTCAATCAAGCGGCTGTTCGTATCGGACAGGTAAGCGCACTTGCCTTCAAGCTGCTTCGTCCGCTTCAGCTCGAAGAACAGCGCGCCGCCCCCCACGAACGGTTCGTGATACTGTTCGAACGGCTTCGCGCGCTTGGCTTGTCTCATCAACGCGTCAATGAGCTGCCGTTTACCGCCTGCCCATTTCAGGAACGGGCGCGGCGTTGCTCGTTGCGACCGTCCCGCACTCATAGTCCGAAGTACAGCGTCAGCCATGACGCAAGATCGTCCAGCTCTACCGCCATTCCCGTGGAGAGCAAGTACGACTCCATGTTTGTCGAAAACCCAGCCCCGCTGTACACCACAATCCCCCGGATTGGCCACGCGCGAATGTCTTCCAGCGTCGCGGGGATCTTCTCTTCCGCGCTCCCCGCTCCGCCCTGGAACTTGCACTCGACGCCGAGGCTCACGCGCGTGACCGGGTGCTTCAGCACGACATCGATTCGCCGGCGGGCGCCCCAAACGCGACGGCCAACACCAACTTCGGTTTCGACGACAAGCCCGAGCGAGGAACCCAGGCCTGCCACTTTCTGCTGCAAGTCCTTACCCGAGGCAACGGCTTCCGATCGTCCTGGCATGAATACTCCTTCAGTTGACGAAACACGACTGCACAGTGTCGCCGAGAAGGCGTGGGACATTCAATGGGCAGGCAGAGGCGGCGCGTAGCCCACGGCGATCAGCACGGGATCGAGAGGTGCGAGTGTCAGCGGGAAGGTGACGGGTGCATCCGCGAGCAGGTCGCGGGCTTCTTCGAGCACCGCCGTTGTGCGCAGACAAATGGTTTTTGGCTCACGCGTCAGGTTCACGAGGCTGACGAGGAGGTTGCCTTCATGTTTCGCGGCGCGCAGGTTTACCCCCCAGAGCGCTTCGCCATGCGGGCCTTCTACGCGCACGGGGCGATCTGCGCCCGTCATGTCGAGCGCGCCGTCAAGAATCTCGCGATAGGCCCTCGCCGAGAGTGGACCCGTGTAGACGCGAAGGTGCGTCGGATCCGACGCCGCGAGCCTGGTGCTGCGAGGCCTTGCGTATTCGTCGAATCCAAACGAATCGCTGGTGACTATGAGGGTTCCGCCGGAATCGAGGTAACGTTGAAACGCTTCGAAGACCGGCTGTGGCACGTGCGAGGCCGAAGGGACAATGACGAGTTTATAGTTGTGGAGCTCGCCTTCGATGGATTGCGACTCGGTTACGAAATCGAACACGGCGCCGGTGAAGTAGGACCCTTCGAATGCGGCCTTCGCTTCTTCCACATAGTCGCGCGACGGCAACAACGAGGCATGTGAGAAGAAGATGGCTGCATCGGCACTGGCGCGCTGCAGCGCCAGGACGTTCGGGGCAAGCCGGTTGAGGTCAAGGGCGATCCTGCCCAAGGCATGGACACAATCGACGCGCGTGAGAATGTTTTCCGCCAGGTCACCGGATTGTCCCCTGTCCCACACCCATGTCGTCGTCGCGCCTTGCCCGTGCAGGGCCTCGGTCCAGTATGCAGTCCGAATGTGCGAGGCGGGAATAAAGTGCTTGTCGCCATCGACGATAATGTGGTTCTCCGAATTGAAGATGGGGTTGTCCGGTGCGACCGAATGTTGGAGCGAGTAGTTCATGGCCATGATTAGCCATCGCTGCTGGTACTCGCCGCTCTCTTGGGTTTCAAAATCGTTCCAGCAGTCGTTGCCTGAAATGGTCCCCAAGCGCGGAAAGGCTTCATAGTCGATACCCGCCTCAAAGCGTCCGGGTTCTTCGAAGGCTTGCGACATAACCTTGGCGTGCACGGGCACGTTAGCGTCGTACCTCCGAATTTCGTCGCGCAAGAATTCGTGAAACGCAACGAAGCGGGCTTGGTTGAAGCAGCACCAATCGAAGAAGAGGGCGTAGTTCGACATGTCCGAGGGCATCGGCACTTCGTCAAACGAAGCGAATGCCGTACTGTAGGCGGCGTTCATCGCGTCCAGACTTGCGTGGCGCTTTTGCAGCCAGGCGAGGAAGGCCTCGCGCGAGTATTTGCAGCGGCCTTTGTATTGGGGTTCGTTGCTCAAGCATATGCTGTGCAGCGCGGGGTGACCTGCGATTATGGGCATCAGTGTGTCGATGAACTTTCTATAAATGGCCTGCGATTCGGGCGCATCGATACAGCACTTGAGAAAGCCCATGCCGCACTCGCGCAATTCGGGATACTGCTCAAGCGCCCATTCGGGGAAATAGTGCGGCGAGATCAAGAGATTCACCTTGACGTTGTGAGCGGCGGCAGTGTCCAACGCTTTGACGATGTTCTCTCGAATAGGCTCCGGGTTCACGGCGTCGGGTGAGGGGAGCACGCTGTTGGGGCCAATTTCAATTTGGATGATGTTCATCCCGTACTGCGTAAGAATCGGCGTGTCTTGGCGCACCTGACCGAAGTGGCCGACGCCCGTGAAGAAGAGGGGGCGGCCGTCCTGATAGAAGGCGCCTTCACGAATGGAGACGGCCCCTGTGCGGTAACGGGGCACGGGTGCGACCGCGGCATTGTCTCGAAGGTGGCGTCCTAGTGTATCGATACTCGACTCGCATAAGGCA
>JBAZRU010000147.1:0-12236 GCA_041662805.1 Candidatus Hydrogenedentales bacterium
CCACTACGCTTGATCCGCCGCCGAAAGGCACCAACGCAATCCGGTGCTCCGCGGCAAATCGAACGACGGCCAAGGTCTCCTCGGTGTTAGCGGGATAGACCACGGCGTCCGGCGCGGGGTCGATATGCCCCGAGCGCAGTTGCAACATGTCGGGATAGCTTCTGCCGCGCGCGTGAAAGATCCGCTCGTATGCGTCTGTCTTGACACGATCCGGCGAGACAATCTCGGCAAGTTGACGCAGCACGTCCTCGGACAGCCGTATCGGCGGCAGAGCGACCTCGGAAAGCGGTTTCGCCGGCGTGTTAGGCAGGGGGTCGACGGCGAGCGTCCGGCCTACCCATTGCCACACTTCTTCGGTGCGATCGCCGAGCATACTTGGCGCGTCGATCCAACCCCAGCCATTCCAACGAAGCTTGGTCCGGTCAATGCCCACATCCGCACGATTTGTCTGCATACGCCTGTCATACCCCCTGAGTCTCATCATAGGCGAGAACGAATCGCGAGACAACGTTCAGAGTGTTTCATTGTTGGCGATAATCATCATTTGGCCGAGACGGCAGGATCCGCCGTTCTTGAAACCCCAACTTAATCGATAGTCATCACGCGGCCCCGTTACAAAGGTGACGCTTCTACATTCTCGTACCCCGGCCCGTTGCGTCCACTTCAACAAGACAGTATCGGTTTCCTGAACCTCGTCCACGGCGCGGATCTTTAGCCACGCATAGGACCCAAACTGCGGATCCGCAAGCGACTCGTACTCGAAACAGGTGGTGTAGCTTGTGTTGGGTTTCAGGTGGAGTCTCGCGGGGTTTGTTGTCAGATACTCGCTGAATTGAGGTGAACGCGTGGCCGGGTCATACGCGACAGTCATAGGACCCGTCGATGAAAGGCCCGCCTCCAGCGTGGGGACATCGGCCACACACACCACATCGCCGGCAGGCACTTGCGAAACGCAGACGTCGTCAATCGCGATGGCGCCGCTGTTCCGGATACCCCATAGCAATCGGTAATCGTCGTGTGGGCCAAGCGTGATGATGGCCGTCTTCGCGGCCGCCTTGTCTTCAGGCTGGTCGTACCAGCGCGTAAAGCCTCTGTCATCTGCAATTCCACCGGACGTGGTGCGGGCAAGCAGATAGAAGAATCCCGGGTCCTCCAACGTTCCTCCGTGCGCCGCGAGAGGCCGGTACAAGAAGCTGACGACATAGGTGGCATTGGCCTTGAGCGGCAGCATGGATGGGTCTGAATCGAGAAACTCGCGCCATTCGGCGTTACCATTGTTTTCGCCTCGAACGCTACGCTTTCCCCGAATCACGTGCTCCGCGTTTTCAATGAACTGTCCGGAGGAGGAATCAATACGAAAGGCACGGGCTTCCGGTTCTACTTTCTCGAAGCGTTCGCACTGAAACTGGGCCGCCGGCGCGGCCTCGGCAAGCGAGACACTGCCCACGCGATAGCCGAGCCTGTCGCCGTCGTTCAGTGGGAGCGCAATGCGCCGTTTGCCGTTCTCATCAACCAAGGCAATCCGGACATCGTACCTTCCTGGTTCTAGTCCTTCCCCAGGAAGCGAGAACTCCGATAACCAGCGAAAGCTCTCCCCTCGAACGATGTTCGTGGGATTGAAGAGCGGGTCCACGCTGCGCCAGCAGGTCTTCCCGTTGCGCTCCAGGCACAACTCGAAGCGATACGGATAGGGCAGACGCCCTTGTCCACGGTTCTCCCACGTGTGAGCGACAACGAAGTTGTGGCCCGCAACAAGAGACTCGGGCATGTCCATTCGCACGGGAACAAGGCGGTATCCCATTTCGCGCAACACGTCATCCATGAGATCGCCGTGCGTGTTGTAGAAGCTCACGGGGGGAGCGGCGCTCAGATCCTGCTTGGTGTCTTCAACGCCAAGGTCCCAGTTGCAGAGCATGACGTAGTTCGCGTTGTACTGGAGCGCCTCGTCGAGAGCCGTTCGCAGGTCGTATCCCCAGCGTTGCCCACCCTCATACACGGCGATACCCCCGCCCAGCTCCGCGATGAACGGTTTCCGTTGACTGCGCCACAGGTCATGCATCAGGCGCCCATCAAGCGTCGGATAAATGAACCCAGCCACGCCGTCACGGCGCGGGGCGATTCGTGGCAACGAGAAGGCATAGTCGAATGCGGAGCCGGTTGCATAATGCTCGTAGGTTGGCGGCGGGTTGCCGCGGCTCGCCAGTCCTTTCGGAAGCAGATCGTCGCGGTATTCCCATGATGTGCTCAGATACAGATAGAACGGTTGGGGTCTGTTGGCAAATGCCTCCGACCACGCGTTGATAATTCCGCGCAGCGTGCGGGCCCTTGTATCAAGGTCGGGCAAATCGTGGCCGCTGTGCCACTCGCCCCACATCCCATACCCGCGCAAATCCGCCGCCTCGATGGAGTCGAACGGACGAAGATGGTCTGCCAGCGCTTTCAGGAACGCGCGAAGTCTTGCCATATAGAGGGGGTTCGTGTAGTCGGGGAACGCGATTTGCCTGCCCCACTCCTCGCGAGTCATCTTGCCCACGCCCAAGTCATACAGCCACGCAGGCGCGCCGCCCGTGCCCTCCATGCGGCCATTCGTGATCATGCCGTCCGTGGCGATCCGCAGATGTATCTTCTTCCCAATGCCGCTCCAGAATTCAACGGCCCGATCGATAAGCGACCAGTCGTAGATTCCTTCCCGAGGCTCGAGGGCGCCCCAGTCGGACAGCACGGCCACGGCATCCACTTTGCCCCACGCCGTGCCGTCCTTCAGAAATGGAATCGAGCGTCCTTCGTCGGTGTAGTGAGGATACGCGTTGACGATATACACCCAGCCCATGTGCGGATTATGGAGCACGTCCTTGTTCTCGTGCGGAACAAAGGTGGCCGCCCACGCACTGCATGCCTCCGTCACAATGACAACGCCGATCGCCCAGACTACGCCCGTTCGCATTCGCGCTTCCCCCGGTTTTGACCTTCGATAGTCTATCCCATGGGGACTTCGATGAGGAGCAGCTCGGACGCAGCGCCGGCAACAATCGCAACCGACTCGAACTCCGATATGCCTATGGCGTCGCGTTTGCCCAGTTCGTGTTCGCCGATGCGCACGGCTCCCTCAATTACGAACACGTAGAGGCCGTGGCCGCTTCCCTGCATGCGGTACTCCACCGAAGCGTTGGCGTCCAGGCTGGCCAGGGAAAGACGCGCATCTTGATTGAGCCAAAGCGTGGAATCGGTCTTCTCCGGCGTGATAATTGTCAGCAGGGCATTCTTCGCGCTCTGCACATCGAAGTCTTTCTCGTCGTATCGAGGGGGAAACCCGGTCCGCGAAGGCGTGATCCAGATCTGCAGAAAGCTCACGGGGTCTTCCTGGGAGTGATTGTATTCGGAGTGGCGAATGCCGGTTCCGGCGGACATTACCTGGATCTTGCCGGGGCGGAGCACGCCCGTCGCGCCGGTGCTATCCTTGTGTTCCAGAGCGCCCGCCAACGGGATGGAAATGATTTCCATATCGCGATGCGGATGCGTGCCGAAGCCCGCTCCCGCGGCCACGGTGTCGTCATTCAACACCCGCAACGCGCCGAAATTGATCCGCTCGGGATCGTAGTATTCTCCAAAGCTGAAGGAGTGCCGGCTGGTCAGCCAATCCGTTTCGGTTAATCCTCGCGAGCCGGCTCTGTGAATAGTCGTGTGCATGTTCGTTTCTCCATACGATAGGATGCGCCTTCATTGGATCGAACAAATCATGCGCCGTCTTTATGCTCGGCATATCGTGATATACTTCGCGATTGGGACGCGTTGTAAGAACAGAAAGTAGTGATGAATAGACGATTTGCCTGGTTAGTCTGGCTGGTATTGGCGTCGGGAATTGGATTCACCCTCGCGCTTCAGACGCTCGTTCCAACTCAAGAGGTATTCTTCAGCGGCGACGGCGGAGAGAAGGCGCTGCAAATGCGCCAGTATGCCGCTGGTCAGTTCCATGTAGACTTGAGACTCACGAGCGACCCGTGGACGCAGGGGCTTTGGAAGCAAGGCCTCATTCCAGGCGACGAGACGTTCTTCGTCATTCATGACAAGCTTTACAGCATCTTCCCGTACACGTTTCCCTTCGTCACGGCCCCGTTCTACGCGCTCTTTGGGTTACGCGGTCTGTACATCGTGCCGCTCGTGTCGGTCTGGTGCGTCTGGTTCATCATGGCGCTCGCCCTCCGGCGCATGGAGCCCAATCCCCTGCATCGGGCGCTGCTTCTTGGCGCACTCGTCTTTGCGTGTCCTTTGACGCTCTACGCGGCAACGTACTGGGAGCATCCCACGGCGATAGCCCTTGCCTTCCTTGGGTTCACGTTTACATTGCGCACGCCGGACTGCCCCGAACCCATTTGGCGAGGCCTGCTCTTCGGTGCGGTGCTGGGCGCGGCGGGGTGGTTTCGCGAAGACTCCATTGTTTTCGCGAGTGTTGTCCTTCTTGCGTCCTTCTTTCACGGACGTTCCAGGGTAGGCAATCGCGCATGGTTCGCGTATTGCGCGGGGACAGGCGTCGCAATCTGCATGTACTTTGCCCTGAACGCGTGGATCTATGGAAATCCTTTGGGTTCGCACTCAAACCAATCCTACACCGAACTCACCTGGATCGAGCGCATTGATCTCGCGGTGCACTGGTTCTTTGCGATGTGCCTGGGCTTTGTGCGGACAATGCCAATTGTTTTGTTTGGCGCGGGTGTCTTTGCGGCGCTTGCGCGCTTCGCTCCAAAACGCCTCGACGGCGACTGCTGGTATCTCATCGCGGTGGGAGGGATGACTCTGTTCGCCGTCGGGCTCATCGTGCCCAGCGACGGCGATTATCAGATCGGACCACGCTTCTTGTTTTCGATCATTCCGGTTGTCTGGCTGTTGATAGCGAGGCTTTGGAGTTCGCTGAATGCGCTGCAAAATCCCATGCTTAGAATAGGATTCATGGTCGCCTTCCTCGCTACGCTGGCCCTTGGCGTCAAGCGCGACGCTGTAGAGGGAACGGCGTTCCTTGAGGAAAGCTATCGCGCTCGGGTAGCCCCCGCGCTGACGTTGCTCCTGGAGCGCCCGGAAACCGTGGTTGCCGTCGCCGGTCAAGCCATTACGCAAGAAATGGGCGTGGCGATGAAGACCAAGAGTTTCTTCCTGGTGAAGAAGCACGAGCAGTTGCTGCTGCTTGTGGAGGCGTTGCGCGAACGCGGCGAGGACGAGTTCTTGTTTATCGCGCTGGGCGACGAGAAGACGGAGTACGACGCCGCAATTCGAGCCGCGGGCGACATGCCGCTGTCGATCGAGCCGATGGGGCGCTTTGGCCGCCACTTCTACTTCTATGCCGTGAAGATAGCAAGTTGAGGATGCCTGCCTCGGAGGGCGGGCGCGTCGACAGCTAATTGAATGAACGGCATGCGCGAAGATACCATCTCACAAAGGCACGGGATTCTGTAACAATGCATATCCAAGATATTTTCGCCGCACGGTCGACGACCTTCTCGTTCGAGTTCTTTCCACCGAAGACACCGGTCTCGGCCGAGGACTTGTTCTTGACCATTGCGGACTTGGAGCCGCTGAAGCCTTCGTTCGTATCCGTCACCTACGGCGCCGGCGGGTCCACGCGCGAATTGACGCATGACCTTGTTGTGCGAATCCGCAATACGACGAAGCTCGATCCGATTCCGCATCTCACGTGCATCAGCCACCGCGAAGACGAAATAGAGCACATCCTCGAACGCTATGCGAAGGCGGGGGTCAGCAACATTTTGGCGCTGGGCGGCGACCCTCCACGCGACCTTGCGGGATTCGACCGTTCGCGCGATTCGTTCCGGCACGCGGCGGATCTCGTGAAGTTCATTCGCGCGTTCAACGAGAGCGGCGCGCATCCCGATGCGCGGGGATTCGGTATCGGAGTCGCCGGATTTCCGGAGGGGCATCCCGACACGCCGAACCGTCTCGTCGAGATGGACCACCTCAAGGCGAAGGTCGAAGCGGGCGCGGACTATATCTGCACGCAGCTCTTCTTCGACAACAGGGACTTCTACGATTTCCGAGAGCGCTGCGAATTGTCGGGGATCACTGTGCCCATCATTGCGGGCATCATGCCCGTGACGACCATCGGCGGCATGAAGCGCATGGCCGAGATGGCGGCGGGCGCGCGCTACCCCGCATCCTTGATGCGCTCCATCGCGCGATGCAGCGGCGACCCCGAAGCCGTCCAGCGCGTCGGCGTGCATTGGGCCACGGAACAGTGCCGCGACCTACTGGATCACCGCGTCCGGGGCATCCACTTCTACACGCTGAACAAGTCCGACGCTACGCGCCAGATCTACTTGAGCCTTGGGTTGCGCGACAGCGACGCCGTGCATTTCTGAGGGAAAGCAGGGACTGACACAAGCGGAGTCCGCCGTGGCGGACGGAGACGTGTCTGTCCCTGCTTTTCCCTGCTTTCCCTAGTGTTCGTGGCGGGGCTTCGCGAGCAGGTGTTTGAGGTGATACAAGAACTCCTGCGCTTCGCGCGGCGATAGCTCATCGGGATTGACCGACTCTATTTCGCGTTCCACCGCGCTGGGCTCGGCGCTTGTCTGCGGTCCGAACAAGAGCATCTGCTGGGGAAGCCCCACGGCGGCAGGGTTGCCCGACTCCAACGATTCGAGAATGTCGCGCGCACGCGCAATGACGTTGGGTGGCAGGCCCGCCAGCTTCGCGACCTGGATCCCGTAGCTGTGGTCCGCGCCGCCGTCGACAATGCGGTACAGAAACACGACCTTTCCGCCCCACTCGCGCACGGCAACGTTTACGTTCTTCGCGTGTTCGAGCTTGTTCCCCAAGTCCGTCAGTTCGTGGTAGTGCGTCGCGAACAAGGTCTTCGCGCGGATGTGATCGTGAATCTGCTCCGCAACAGCCCAGGCAATGCTGATGCCATCGAACGTGCTCGTGCCGCGCCCGATTTCGTCGAGCACGAGCAGGCTTCGGTGCGTCGCCGTGTTGAGAATATTCGCGGTCTCGATCATCTCGACCATGAATGTACTTTCGCCACGCACGAGATTGTCCGATGCGCCAACGCGCGTGAAGATGCGGTCGACCACGCCGATATGCGCCTGGGCCGCGGGCGTGAAACTGCCCATCTGCGCCATGAGCGTTATCAGCGCCACCTGCCGCAGGTAGGTCGATTTACCGGCCATGTTCGGCCCTGTGACTATCGCCAAGAAAAGAGAATCGGGATCGAGAACCGTGTCGTTCGGCACGAATTCGTTGCGCGCCATCAGGTCTTCCACAACGGGATGCCTGCCATCCTTGATCGCGAGCATGTCTGAGGCGTCCACCTCGGGTTTGCAGTATCCCTTCGCCGAGGCGACCTCCGCCAGCGAAAGCAACACGTCCACCGAGGCAATCGCGTCGGCCGTTTCCTGAATGCGTCCCGACTCCGCGGCGATGCGGTCGCGCAACGCGCAGAATAGATCGTATTCGAGTTGCTGCATCCGCTCCTGCGCGGTGACGATTTCTTCCTCGCGCGATTTCAGCGTTGGCGTGACGTAGCGTTCCGCATTGACTAAGGTCTGCTTGCGCTCGTAGTCCGGCGGCGCGAGATGCGCGTACGACTTCGTGATTTCGATGTAGTATCCGAAGACCTTGTTGTACCCCACGCGAAGATTGGGGATCTTCGTGCGCTCGCATTCCTCGCGTTGCAACGTGGCGATCCAATCGCGCCCACCGCGCACCAAGGTCCGCAAATGGTCGAGGTCCGGGTCATAGCCGTCGCGAATCAGGTTGCCTTCCATAATCGCGAGCGGCGGCTCGTCGACGACGGCCGTCTCGATCCACTCCGCTACGTCCGCGAGATCGTCCATCGTGTTGTGGATCGCGGCGAGCAAAGGGCTTTGGCTCTCCCCCAGCGTTGCCTTCAACACCGGCGCGCGCCCCAAAGACACCCCCAGCGCCTTGAGGTCGCGGCCATTGCCTGCCTTTGCGGTCAATCGCCCCGTGAGGCGCTCCAAGTCCGACATGCCTCGCAGCACGTCGCGCAGCCGCAACCGCAGCGCCGCATCGGCGTGTAACTCTTCGACGGCGTCGAGCCGTGCGCGGATCTCGTCTACGTCCACGAGCGGATGCAAAATCCAATGGCGCAGCTTGCGCCCGCCCATGCTTGTCAGCGTCTTGTCGAGCACGCCCAGCAGGGTGCCGTGTTTCTTCCGGTCGTAGGCCGACTCCACGAGTTCCAGATTGCGCTGCGTGTTGCCGTCCAGCACGACGTAGTTCGAGGGACTGTACGCGCGCGGAAACCGAAGGTGTGGCGCGCCTTCCCGGTGCGTCGTCTTGATGTACGCGAGTATCGCCCCCGCGCAGGCCACCGCGTGCGGCGCATCGTCGAGGCCGATGCCCTTCAACGTGCGCAATCCGAAGTGGTCGGTGATAGCCGTGCGCGCGTCCTCTTCGTCGAATTCGTCGCGCGCCCGCTCCGTGAATGCAATGCCCGGAAAGCGCGACCGGAGGCGCGCAATGGTGTCGCCGGGGGATTGCGCGGGCACAAGCATCTCGACGGGACTCATGCGCGTGAATTCGTCGTGCAAGGTGCGGTCGATATCGCGGTCGATTTGTGCGGCAAGAAACTCGCCCGTGCTCACGTCCACCAGCGCCAACCCGGCCTTGCCTTCGTGAATCAACAACGCGCCCAGATAGTTGTTGGCGGTATCGTCGAGGAGGTTTGGCTCAAGCACGGTCCCCGGCGTGATCTGCCGTGTAATGGCCCGCCTGACGACCCCCTTCGCTTCCTTGGGATCCTCGACTTGTTCACAGATGGTGACGGTGCGCCCGGCCTTGATCGCCTTCGCGATATATCCATCCACGGCCCGCACCGGCACCCCGGCCATGGGGATGCGGTCATCTTTGTTTACGGCATCGCGCGACGTAACCGCAATGCCCAGCAACTCCGCTGCTTCTACCGCGTCTTCGAAAAATAGCTCATAGAAATCGCCCATACGAAAGAACAGCAACGAATCGCCGCTTTCGGACTTCGCGTCGAGGTATTGACGCAGCATGGGCGTCAGCTTTGCGTCGGAGATATCTTCCAGTTTCTTCCATTGTGTCGCCATGGGACGCGTATTATAGGGATTTCTTGAACGGAAAACAGGGGCGCGTCACGCCAGGGAAAGAGCCAATCGGGAGATTGGCGTTCCCTGAAGAATCCTCCGTCCTTCTGGACCTCATCAGGGTTGATACGTGAAGGAGACGTGCGACTTCGTCGACGGCGAGGCCGGTTTTGTCAGGGTAATCCGCGTCAGCACTGCGGGCTTGTGATTCGCCTTGCAGACTTCCTCCAGGCGTTCCGCGCGGAATTCGCCTTGGTCTGCCTGGATCGTCAACACGCCCTCGGGCGACCGCACGCGGGCCTTGGAGCCATCGACTTCGACGTCCAGCCATGTGATGAACGCTTCCTCGACTTCGAGACCGGCGCCATCGAAGGCGTATTCGCTATCCAACACTAAGGTTCCATCGGGCTGCAAGGTGAACGTGCGTGATGCTCTCTTCAGTTCGGGCAATTTGTATGCCCCCGCGATGTTGACTACGAGCGTGTTGTCGCCGGTCTTCTCAAGCGTTCCGCGGTATTCTGCACCCGCGGGTTGGAGCTGTCCGCCGATGCGCGGGACGCTGTGACCATACGAATTCGCAAACACGTTTTCGTATCGCTTGCTGCTGAAATAGTCCTTGCTGTACAGGCCCGCGCCCGGGTCGCACAGATACGTCGCGCCGCCCACCCGAAGGATGAAGCTGCCCACGTCGTTGTTGTTGTGGGGTTCCGCGTTATGGCCGGCTTTCACGGCAAACACAAGGCGCTTGCCGGACGCGCTCCCCACGAGTTTCGCGATACCGGACCCGGGGAGAAACGCCGGTTCGATGATGGGTTCACCCTCGGGGAGGTCCTTCACCCAAGTCAGATTTCGAAGCGTGGTACTCAGGCGCCAGGTAGGGTCTTCGCCCGTCTGCGTCAAGAGCGCCTGGACTCCGGTTCGCTCCGCGAGCCGTGCCGCGATGTAGGGCGGAATGAGATCGTGTTCGTGGCTATCGGCGAAGGACGCAAAGACGTGCTTGTCCAACGCGACGGCAGCAGGATACGTTGCGATGGCCTTCATGCGAGGGTCGGCGAGGAGGTCGATTGCTCCGCCTGTGCGCGCCCGCAGCATCTCGGCGAAGGTGACATAGTGGGTAAGCCCGTACACCCAATAGCCAATGCCTTCCAGGCAGACGCCGTCCTCTTCGAAGGCGACGCGGTCGAAGCGCTTGAGTTGTTCGAGCACGGGTGCCAAGGCCTGCGCCAGACGGGAAGGTTCGGATTCGAGCAAAAGAAACGTCTCGCCAACGGAACCCGCGCACACCCCCGTCCAATTGTTGCGCCCGGAGTTCCAACCATAGTCGTGCGCATGTTCCAGGTAGGGCGTCATGATGCGGCTTTCGATTTCGTGCCGCACGCGATTGCGTATCTCCTCGGGCACGCGATCGCCGAGAAGGTAGAGCGCATGCGCAAGCTCGGAGCCTGTTTCCGCCGCGAAGAGATCGATATGCCACGGCTCCTTCTTTTCATGCGCGGGAAGCACCCAGGTTGTCTCTTCGCAGATGTTCCATAGCAGATCGTTGACCTGGTCGAGTTGCGCGGGGTCGTTCGTCAACCAGGCGGCGATGACGCGATTCGTTAGCAGTGTGCGTTTATTGAAGTAGGGGCCTTCGTAGGGTGGCCGTTCGCCCACCACGCGAAAGCGCCGGTACAACGTGTAGGTGGTAAGCGGGATGTCCGCGGGGGCTTTGGCTACTTCGTCGAGAAAAAAAGCGGCGCGAGGCGTCTTGGCCAACGCGGCCACGTCGATCCCGTCCAGTTCGGGAATGAGGTTGGCCGCGACCGGTTGCGCCAGCATTGCCTGCAATTGCTCAACCGTATAGGGCGGCGGCGGCTCCTCGGCGGCCAGCGCGGTCCAGATAAGCGCGAAGCCAACTACGAGACTGAACAGGATACGGCGCATCGTGAACTCCCCCTGCATTTTCAGGAGAGAATACTCGCGAACCCGCGTAGTGTCCACCATCCAACCATAGGACGGATCCCGGCGCGCCCCCGTCAGTTCACGCGTTCGATGATCGTTGCGGTGGCCATGCCGTGGCCAATGCACATGGTCTGCAGGCCGTAGCGCCCGCCGATGCGTTCCAGCTCGTGTACGATCTTCGTCATGAGGATGGCCCCGGTCGCGCCCAACGGATGCCCCATGGCGATGGCCCCGCCGTTCGGGTTGACCCTTTCCATGTCCGGCTTCAAGTCTTTCGCCCACGCCAGCACCACCGATGCGAACGCCTCGTTGATCTCGATGGTGTCCATCTGCTTGATGCTCAGCCCGGTCTTCTCCAGCACTTTCTGGGTGGCCGGGATAGGCCCGGTCAACGTCAGGCGCGGGTCGCTCCCGACCACGACGCGGCCAACAATCCGCGCGCGTTTCTTCAGGCCGAGCGTATCGGCCTTCTCCGCCGAAGCGACAAGCACCGCACCGGCTCCATCCGAAATCTGACTCGCATTCGCGGCGGTCACGGTCCCGTTTTCCTTGAACACGGTCGCCAAGGTCCCCATCTTTTCGAGCGTGGCATTCGCGCGCACGCCCTCGTCCGTGTCCACAATACGCGTCGATCCGTTCTGCTTCACCTCAACCGGGAAGATCTGGCTCTTGTACCAGCCGTTCTGAATGGCCTTCGCCGCACGCATGTGACTGGCATGCGCGAACTCGTCCAACGCGCGCCGGGTCAGGCCCCACTCTTCCGCGACCATCTCCGCGCACAGACCCATCGGCGAAAGCGGGTACGGGTACGTCGCCAGGAATTCGTCGTCGAGCACCCCCCAATCACTACCCATGGGGACGGTCCCCATCATTTCGATGCCGCTGCCGATGGCCAGTTCCATGTCGCCCGCGGCGATGGCCTGACTCGCGAAATGAACGGCCTGTTGCCCCGATCCGCACATCCGGTTCAGTTGCAGACCCGGCACGTGCGGCGGGAATCCCGCTTTGAGCAACGCCAACCGTCCGATGTTCGCGCCCTGCTTGGCCATGGGCGACACACACCCCGCGATCACGTCTTCCACCTCGCCTTTGTCGACGCCCGCGCGCCTTACGCACTCGCTTAAGGTCATCGCCAGCAGGTCCACGGGGTGCACCGAATGCAGCGCGCCGTCGTCGCGGCCTCGGCCAACGGGGGTTCGTACGGCTTCCACAATG
>JBAZRU010000148.1:0-12207 GCA_041662805.1 Candidatus Hydrogenedentales bacterium
CCGTAGGACGCGTCGCGGGATTCTTGAGTACTTCAAGCGCCCCCTCGTATCCCGCCGACGCGGTCTCGCCTGTGTCCACAATGATCGCTTCCGACATGGGAATGTCGTGTTCGATCAAGCTCTCCACAAAGCCCAGCTTGCGCTCCTTCGCGCCAAAGGAAAACGTCGGACCCGCCAAGTGTCCCAGCCGCCGATGACCTTTTCCTATGACGTAATCGGTCGCCAGCTTCATGCCAACACGATTGTCGAAGTTCACCGAATGCGTCTCGATTCCCTCCAGCCTCCCCTGCGCAACGATCGGAACGCGGTCCCGTACGATCTCTTGCGCGTGTATCCCATTCCGGCCTTCCGCGCCTTTCAGCACGATATAGCCCGCCGGGCGGTAGGCATGTAGGCTGGCGAGGGTCTCCGGATCGTCTTGGTCCTCCGGTCGCACATTGTGGAATAGGATATGGTAACCATGGGCTTCCAGGACCGAGTTCATCCCCCGAAACGTCATCATGTGGAACGGGCTGCCAAGATTGGACGCCAAAACGGCCACCATGCGGGACAACTCCCCCACAAGGGTTCTGGCGATCATGCCCGATTCATAGTTGCCCTTACGGATGCACTCCAGAACCTTCCTCCGTGTGCTCTCGCGAACATTCGTCTTGCCATTGAGCACCGCGGACACGGTCGAACGCGACAATCCTGTCAATCGCGCGATTTCGCTTGTTGTTATCGGGCGTCTTGACTTGCTTGGGATTCCTATGTTCATACTTCCCCCCCATATATCTCAACGTTTCCATTATTGCACACGAGTCAATAGTATGCAACAAGTGGCCTGTAGACTTTGGAGGTTAAGACTAAAGAAAACGCATTTTGTCGTATATAAGCTATTATTATTTGGCGACATTCGTGAATGCTGTTCCGGTTCGAATTTCCTGTTTCGCGCTTAACCTCGCATGTTTGCGCAGATTTAGATTCCTGGATGAGTGCTCGTCGAAATTCCTGCCTCTCGAGGTTATGCCTGTTCGCAGATTTAATTCCGCAAGACCGCTTAATCCTTACTACTCCAAAGCTTCTGGGGGCGGCGGCGGGAGAAAGAAGGCGGCAAATCCTGCCAGGGTTTCCCTAACTTCGTGTCGATTGTACTGACGTTGCTCAGAATATAAAAGAGCAAATGTCTAATAGTGCTTAGATAAAATTAACAAACAAATGTTGACTTATGGCTGCCGAGACGCTAGAATACCATTCAGAATGATCCACAAGTGTTCGTGCGCACTTACAACCCGGCGGTTGGGCTCCCTTTCTACAGGTGTATTGAATTTTTCGACACTCCTGTTCAAGGAAATCGGCGTGAGGGCGACGCTGGGTTTCCGCTCTTGACTGTGGCCTACGGTCTCAACGTACAGTATGACATTCGGCAACAGCCCGGAGAAGTTGAGATTGCCGCATGAACCGTAAGGGGAGAGTACATTCATGTTTATTATGGGGCGGGAAGAGGCGGAGGCGGTGCGCCGTGTCATCGAATCCAAGCAACTGTTTCGATATCGCGGAGGCGAGGGTGGAGAAACCGACCAATTCGAAGCGGAGTGGGCTGCGAAGATCGGCGTCAAGCACGCCGTAGCAGTAACCAGCGGCACCGCCGCGCTGATGTGCGGCCTTGTCGGGCTGGGCATCGGGCCGGGAGACGAAGTAATTGTCCCTGCCTATACGTGGATGGCCACAGCCATGGCTCCGCTCTCGGTGGGCGCAGTGCCAATCCTGGCCGAGGTCGACGAAACGCTGACGCTCGATGCCGAAGACGTGGAGCGGAGGATTACCCCGCGCACCAAAGCTATCATCCCCGTTCATATGTCAGGATTCCCGTGTGACATGGATGCGATCATGGCGGTGGCAAAAAAGCACAACCTTGTTGTTCTCGAAGACGCATGCCAATCGCCCGGTGGATCCTACAAAGGACGCCGCCTCGGCTCAATGGGTGCGGCAGGAGCCTTTTCCTTCAACCACTTCAAAATCATCGCCTGCGGCGAAGGCGGGGCGACGGTAACCAACGACCGCAAGGTGAACGACCGCGCGCTGATCTACCACGATGTGGGCGCGGCATTTCGCGAGCACGCCGAGGAAATGACGGTTCCGATTTTCGCGGGGTTGAACTTCCGCATGAACGAAATCCTCAGCGCGGTTCTTCGCGTACAGTTGGGCCGCCTTGACGGAATCCTGGAGATGCTTCGCCGCGAGAAGGCCATCCTGCGGGAAGAGCTCAGTTCGGTGAGTGGCTTCTCGTTCAATCCTTCAAACGACCTCGCCGGCGATTGCGGCACTATTTTGCCGCTCATGTTCGAGACTCCTCAGGACGCGCGTCGCTTCATCGACGGCATGAAAGCGGAGGGCATCGAAGTAAGTTCGCCTATCGATTCCGGCCGTCACGTCTTCGTCAACTGGGCTCCCGTCGTCGAGTTGCGCGGTGCACACCACCCGGCTCTGAACCCGTACGCGCATCCGGACTGCAAAGCCGATTACTCCGCGGGCCAATGCCCAAAAACATTGGACTATCTTGCGCGCACCATCTTTGTCTTCATGGCCGTGGATCGCTCGCAAGAAGACTTGATGAACTTAATTGCGGCAATTAAGCGCGTCGCCGAAATGCCGTGCGCGAGTGCCTGCAAGTGATTGAGTGGAACTGATCCTGGCGTTGTACCGCCGGCTTCCAGCCGGCATCGTTGACGCTTTGATCTCCAAGTGCATCCAATAGACCAGCCGCCATTCGCGGGTCTGACGCACGGGGGAGCAGCACGTGGGCTTTGTGAAACCGGAGGAACTCCACGAGTGGTGTAGAGTGCCTTGGGACAAGTTGGAGAGCCACCCCGCGCGAAAGATCCCATTTCGCATCTGCAAAGACTCCCCCGAAATGGGCGCGCTCATGGCGCGTGAGCTGGTCGACGAAATCGCGAACTGCAATCAGTTAGGAAAGGCGCTACGCGCCATCGTTCCCTGTGGCCCCAACTGCTGGTACAAGCCCTTCACGGACCTTGTGAACTCCGAGCGTGTCAGTCTTCGGCACGTCGAAGTCTTTCATATGGACGAGTGCCTGGACTGGCAAGCCAGGGAGCTTCCCAGGAACCATCCTTACAGCTTTCGCGGTTTCATGGAGCGGCATTTCTACAGCCCGGTGGAGAGTGACCTCGCCGTTCCCGAAAAGCAGCGCGTGTGGTTGAATGGCGACAACGTCACAGAAGTCGCCGAGAGAATTGCATCCGCTCCTATCGACCTCACCTACGGCGGTTGGGGACAGGATGGCCACATTGCGTACAACCAGGCGCGCCGGCATCCGTTCTCCCATGCGTCTCTCGACAACGTGCGAAACTCCACGGTGCGCGTGCAAGAGAACAACCTCGACACAATCATGGCGCTGGCGCAGCGTTCGTTCGGCGCGGCCTATCAATTCGTCCCGCCGATGTCCGTGACGCTGGGCGTAAAGGAATGCCTTTCCGCAAGGCGAGTGCGCCTCTTTTCCGACACTGGCCCATGGAAACAGACGGCCTTGCGTGTGGCCCTGTTCGGACCGCTCACGCCCGAGTATCCCATGACATTGCTGCAGGAGCACCCCGATGCCCTGTTGACGGCCACCATCGACACGGCCCGCCATCCCATTAGCGAACACCCGGAATGGGACTTTGGTTTCTAGAAAGAGGAATTGCAGTTGCCGCCCTTGCTCATAGACCCAACGACCCAACGATACCGCGCCTTGATTGGAACAGGCGGTATCGGCGCCGGGTCGTTCTTCGCGCTCGACGGAAACCACACGCTTGGACGCGAGGAGAGCCGGACAGGCCGCTTTCTGCCAAACCGGGATTACGCGAAGCTGCACATCATCTCGCACTATGTTCAAACACTCATGGGACCGGGCTTCACCACGTTGCCCATCGGCCGAGTGGGAGACGACGAAGCCGGGCATCGCTTGTGTAGTGAGATGCGTTCGGTGGGCATGAACCTGCGTCACGTGCGCGCTCTTGAAGACGCACAGACGATGAACTGCATCTGCTTGCTCTATCCCGACGGCAGCGGCGGCAACCTGACCGTCGGCGATTCGGCCTGCAACCGCCTGGATGCGGCGGCGGTTCGCGAGGCAGAGCCGGATTTCGCGGCGTTTCAGGAGCTAGGGATCGCGCTTGCGGTGCCGGAAGTTCCGCTGGTGGCCCGCGCCGAAGTACTCGCGCTCGGGACGCGCTACGGCTGCTTTCGCGTTGCTTCCTTCACCTCGGGAGAGATGAAGGATCCCGCGATTACGAGTCTGCTCGAAATGGTCGACCTCCTTGTTCTGAATAGCGGCGAATCGGCCGCGTTTGCAGAGCTTCCCGAGGATACGCCCCCAGATCGTGTCGCCGAGCTTGCCTTGAATCGCGTCAGAAGCATCAATCCCCAAACGCACGTGGTGGTGACTGCGGGAGCGAAGGGGAGTTGGGCTTGGGATGGCGCGCAGTTGATGCATGCTCCGGCGCTTGACGTGACCGCCGTGAGCGCGGCGGGGGCGGGCGATGCCTTTCTCGCCGGAGTGCTCACAGGTCTCGCAGCGGGCGTGGATCTTGATGCCGCCCAACAATTGGGTTCCCTCACGGGAGCCGTGTCTGTTACGAGTCCCCACACCATCAATTTCGATATCGACCGAACATCGCTTGCTTCTCTTGCGAATGAGAGTAGACTTGCGATTTCCACAGGACTTGGTCGAATCTTGTTCGAGGATCAAACACAGTGACCGGCGCTTGCCGAACGTCATGCAGCGAATAGAAGGGATTCCGGAATGGACACACTAGAACTCGACGGTAAATGGCAGGTCCGCGAAGCGCCGCTTTCTTGGGTGGGTACATCCGGATATGGCAAGGCTATGGCCGAGGATAGCGAGTGGATTCCTGCCCAGGTGCCCGGAGAGATTCATCTCGACCTCATGCGCGCAGGCCGGATGGACGAACCGCTGGTTAGCCTGAACGCAAAGAAGAGTCGTTGGCCTGAGCAACGCTCGTGGTGGTACACCAAGACCTTCACCGTTTCCCCAACGTTTCTCAAACATGAGCGTCAAGAGTTGGTGTTGGATGGATTGGACTACTTTGCCCAAGTCTTCCTGAATGGCGAATTCATCGGCGAGGTGAAGAACGCATTTGTGCCCGCGAAATTTGATGTGCGCCATCGATTGAAGAAGGGCAAGAACGAAGTCGTTGTGCGCTTGACCGCGGGTGGCGAGTTGGTTCCGCCTGAATTCAAGCCCACAAAGGAAGAGAAATACAAGCGCCAATCGTTTCGCGGCATCCGGTTCCTCCGCAAGCCGCAGTTCACCTTCGGGTGGGATTGGGTCGACATTCTCCCAAACATCGGCATCTGGCGCAGCGTGCATCTTGAGGGACGCTCCGGTGTCGTCCTGCACGATGTCTCTCTCACGCCAATCCTCTGCGAATCTTCCGTGTTGCTCGACGCGGAAGTCGTCGTGGAAAACCTGCACCCATGGGGCGACCGCGAGGCCGAAGTCGCGATTACGATCGAACCTCCATCCGGCAAGAAGATTCAGATCAAGGCTGCGAACTTCGCGCAAGTCGGGTTGTCCACGCTTTCGCAGACTATCGAAATCCCCAATCCTCGACTGTGGTGGCCCAACGGCATGGGCGAACACCCTCTCTACCAAGTCTCCATCAGCGTGAGTTGGGACGGCACTGAGTGCGACCGCCGAGAAATGCACATCGGACTCCGCACTGTCGAAATCGATCGCACAAAGCTCGCGGAAGGCAGCCGCTTCTGCATCAAGGTGAACGGGCAAGATGTATTCTGCAAAGGCGGCAATTGGATTCCCGCGGACGCTATCGTCGCTCGCGTCGAACCAAAGAAATACGAAGTGCTCGTCTCCGACGCGAAGAACGCGAATCTCAACATGCTTCGCATCTGGGGCGGCGGCGTGTACGAAGCACCCGCCTTCTACAACGCCTGTGACAAAGCAGGCATCCTCGTCTGGCAGGACTTCATGTTCTCCTGCTCGGAATACCCTGACCACGATCCGGCCTTTCGCAACGCGATCCGCGCGGAAGCGGAGTCCGTTGTAAAGAGCTTGCGGCATCATCCGTGCATAGCCCTGTGGAGCGGCAACAACGAAAACATCTGGGGCTTTGAGAATTGGTGGAACAAGGACAGAAGCATTGGCGACAAGGATCTACAGGTGGGCGGAAAGCTCCTCTATAACCAAGTCCTGCCTGAAGTCTGCCGCACGCTCGATCCCAGCCGCCCCTATTGGCCGAGCAGCCCCTACGGCGGCGAAAGACCAAACGACGAAACTGAAGGCGACTGCCATTGGTGGTTGCCCTTCACCATGAACCCGGACATGAAGCGCCGCATTTCGCACGAAGTCTTCGACGAGTGCAAGGGTCGCTTTGTGAGCGAGTACGGAGTCATCGGCTATTGCCACATGGATTCCATCAAGCAATTCTTGAAACCGGAAGAACGCGTGGTGGGGTCGCCCGCGTGGAAGGAGCACACAAACACCTTCGAGAACGAGACGATCCCCGCGGCCATTCAGCACCACTACGCGGACTTTGCCGATATCGACTTGGCTCAACGCATTCTATATGGCCAGATGTTTCAGGCAACCATGTACGGACGCACCATCGAGGCATTGCGTTTTCGCAAGTGCGATCCGCGCGACGACTGCCAAGGCGCCGTAATCTGGATGTACAACGACTGCTGGGGCGAGACCGGGTGGACGCCGATCGACTACTACCTTCGACGCAAAGCCAGCTATTACTGGATTCGTAATGCGTGCACGCCAGCGAAGGCCATCGTGCGCCGGCGCGGTAACGATCTCGTCACGCGAGTTGTCAACGACACGCGTCAATCCTTCCAGGCGAAGGTGCATCGTGGGTGGCTTCGAGTCGATGGCACGGACTCCAAAATGAAATCCGAAGCCGTCACCATGCCCGCAAACGGCATGCTGGGAATAGGGAAGGAGAAGATCCCCGCCGCAAGCACGATGAATCCGCGTGAATGGATCTATGCCGCTTATCTCACCGGCAAAGGCGTGGAGAGCGCTCCGTCTACGTGGCTTCTCGCGCCTTATCGTGAACTCGCAGTGAAGCGCGCGGACATTTGCACGGAGCTCAAAGGCAAGGTAGTCACGCTGACCTCCGACGCGTATTGCCACGGTGTACACTGCGAGGACGGCGGCGGCAGAGTCTTCTCCGACAACTTCTTCGATTTACTGCCCGGCGTTCCCAAGCGTGTAGTCTGCGAAGGTGGTCAAGTGCCGAAGGGCGTGCGCTTTCAGGCACTCACATAGGGTTTGAACGGGTCACAGGGTTTTCCGCCTGTGCGGAATGGGTCTGATCGGAGGGAGAGAATCATGCATAGTCCCACTTCTCGTCGGGAGTTCTTGGCGCGTAGCGGCGTGGGGATGGCCTCGCTTGCCCTGCCTACTGTGCAGACGCATGCAGTGGAGGGTGCTACGGCGAACCGGCGCAATATCGTCTTCATCCTAACAGACGATCAACGCTTTGACGGAATGGCCGTTCTGGGTCACCCCTTCCTGGAGACGCCCAATCTGGATGCGCTTGCGAAGGGCGGCGTCATTTTCAAGAAGGCATTCGTTGCAACCGCACTGTGTTCGCCCAGCCGCGCGACGATTCTCACCGGCCTCTATGCGCACACTCACGGTGTCCTGGACAACAGCACTCCTTTACCCGCTTCGGCTCCGACGTTTCCGCAGGAATTGCAGAAGGGCGGATACGAAACGGCGTTCGTCGGCAAGTGGCATATGGGCGGACAAAGCGACGCCCCTCAACCCGGATTCGACAGGTGGGTTTCATTTCAGGGCCAAGGCGAATATGTCGGGACAACGCTGAACGTTGACGGCAAGAAGGTACCGCAAAGCGGCTACATAACGGATGTCCTCACCGACTACGCCGAGGAATTCCTGCGCAAGCCCCGCGAGAAACCCTTCTGTCTCTGCTTGTGCCACAAGGCAGTCCACGCATCCTTCACGCCCGCGCCGCGCCACAAGGGGTGCTACGCCGACAAGACGTATCCGCATCCTGCGTCCATGGCCGACACGCCCGAGAACTACAAGGGCAAGCCCGCGTGGGTGCGTGCCCAACGCAACAGTTGGCACGGCGTTGATGGCATGTACGCGAAGCAAACCGACTTCGATACGTTCACGCGAGACTACGCGGAGACCCTTCGCGCCGTAGACGACAGCGTGGGCCGTGTCGTTGCGACCTTGAAGGAGTTGGGCAAACTCGACTCCACCCTGATCGTATTCACGTCCGACAACGGCTTCCTGATGGGTGAGCACGGCCTTATCGACAAACGGTGCATGTATGAGCCGTCCATCCGCGTACCGCTCATCGTCCACTGCCCGGAATTGTTTGCGGGCGGCGCGACGCGCGACGAGATGATTCTGAACACCGACTACGCCCCGACTTTTCTGGAAGCCGCCGGTTGCCCTATTCCGTCCTCTATGCAGGGCCGGTCGTTCTATCCGTTGCTCGAAGGAAAGAAGATCGGCTGGCGTGACGCGTTCCTGTACGAGTATTTTTGGGAACGCTCCTACCCTCAGACGCCGACGGTGCAGGGCATTCGCACCGACCGTTACAAACTGATGCGCTTCCACGGCGTGTGGGATCGGTACGAGCTCTACGACCTGCAAGAAGACCCCGACGAGATGAACAACCTGATCGGGAACATCGAGTTGACCATTGAGGGCGGCGCTATCGACAATCTTATCAATGACGATACGGCCCCCGAAATCAAGGCGATCTTTAAGCAATTGACGGCGCGGCTCAACGAACTCGTTCGCGAAACCAATGGCGTTCCCGAGCCAATCTGGTACAAGGCGCGTTAACGAGGTAGTCGCGTCAGAACGGCGGAAGGTCGGGATTGCACGCAGACACGATAGCCGTGCCTTCCACTTCGATCAGCCAGCCGGGCCGACAGACGGGCGCAACGACAACCTCGATCGGGGCTTCGCCAAAGCGTTCGCGCATTCTGCTCCATGCGAACGCCTGGTCGCTTGGATCGCGAACGTACACGATGAACGTTTGCATGTCGTCCAGTGTGGCGTCCGCCTGCATCAGCAACGCCTCGACATTCTCCAGCGTGCGCTCAAGCTGGCGGCTCACATCGCCGGGATACAGAATGTTGCCGTGTCTATCGATGCTCGCCGTGCCCGAGATGAAGATGTGCTTGCGGTCGTGATAGGCGACCGATGTCGCGCGCTCGAAGGTGACGCCATAGTGATGCGTGGGACTCAGGTGATCCAACGCGGCCAAGTACTCGACCTGCTCGGGTCGCACACCGGATATTGCATACGAATCCAACATCACCCGTGCCTTGAGGTCGGCGCAGCGTCCCTCGATTCCCGTGCTTGCAATAAAGTGTGTCTTGGGCGTCAGGCCGTGTTCCGCGAATATCTCGCGGCGAGCGGCAACGAGTCCGCCGTAATTCGCATCGACATCCTCCACGTAGAACCACGTTCGGAGCACGTTCTCCTCGAGCGTCATGCCCTGACTGGCGAGATACGCAAGATACTCACCAAAGAGCCCCTGCGTTTGCCCATACGAAGAATCCGCTGCCGTGCTGAGAACTCGTGTGCTCCAATGGTGCGTGAGACCACCTCGACGTATCGCAGTGGTGTTCCCGATGCGTGTCCGCTGCAACGTATCGTCGGGGTCGGAAATGTGGTAGGCCGAGAGGGCGATCCTCGAAGGAGGCATCGGCGCTTGTCCAATCCACGACACGGCGCACGGCCCACCGCTTGCTCCCGGATTTGAGAGAGCACAGCTCTTGAGCGCGTTCACCGCATTTTGAATGTCGCTGCAGAAGAATCGCCTGAGTACGGCAGTCTCTCGGCTCAATCCAAGCGAGTCAAGCGCCTCCTGATACGCGCCTGTCAGTCTTTCCAGTTGCTCTTCGACAGGGCCGTACTCCGTGGGGCGAACCGTCAGATGGTACTCGGTAGTTCCACTTTGCCCTTCAAAGCTCGATACGCAAACGGACGCTGCCGGCGATTCCAAGAGTTCCGCTTCCAATTCCACTTGCTGCATGATTACTTCTCCACAACCTGAACCGGAATGGCCGGTAACACGCCCAAAGAAACGCGCTGCTGGCGCTTGGCCTTCGTCTTGTCCTGGACGTTGCCGTTTGGAGGCATATAGGCCTCGACGATCACGTTGTCCGTATCGCCTGCCTTTGCGACAGCGCCATCCGCTCTTAGCGCAAACGTAAGCCCTTCCTCTTGTGCCGTAACGTCGCCCATCGAGATCCCTGCCGGAGGATCAATAAGGTCGAGACGAACCTCGGCAATCCCGGGATATTTGGGCGTCCTGATCTGTACCTCCGCCGTCCCTCCCAATGGGATGCGGACCGGAGTGATTCCCGCCAACTCAACCGGACGTCCTTTGAATCGCGACCCCGGAACGCTGACGAGCATTGCTTGCGACGGCGTCAGATGCCGGTAGATGAACGCCTGCATCATGTCTTCCGCGGGGACGGCCGTGCGTCGCACCGTCTCCTCGCCAATTTGCGCGCGGCCTTCAACTTCAAGAGGGAACGGCTCAGGAGTGGCGCCCATCGCCGCCGTGAGCGTCATGCGAATGGACTCGCGCCCCACCGGAATCTGGCCGCCATTAAGCTCCAACCCTTCCGGTGCATTGACCAAGCGTACGTCGATGGGACCATCGAATCCATCTTTCCGTAGGGCATGCACGCAGATCGTCGCCGCGCGTCCTGCAGGTACAATGACGCTCGAAGGAGTCACGCGCAGCGCGAAATCCGGACGCGGAGCGGAAAGCCGCAAGCGATACGCGTAGGCCTCGCTCCCGGCACGCTGGCTATCGACAAGCGTTACGAAATACGTACCGTCCGATGGAAGTTTCACCCGCGCATACGAGTCCGCGTGATGCGTGAGCAGTCCCATTCCCTTGTCCTCGAAGTCGTCGTTCGAGGCAAGTTCGCTGCCAGCGGCATCGGAAATGCGAAGCAACGAATCCATCGGCGAGCCCAATCGGCGCGCCGTAACTTCCGCCACGACTTCATCACCGGCATGTCCACTAATCGCAAAGACATCCACATCCCCCGGGCTTCCAATGCGTCCATTCACGATCCGAGGCAATTCGATTGATTGCGCGCCCTCGGTCGTATCGTTCGGTTCAGACTCCAAGCACTCTGCCAGCGAATCCACTTCATAGGCGATGGCGTTGGACAACATACCGCCCTGCCGGACGCTTGTCTCACGAATAGACGGCCCTTCTCCGCTTGTCTCCAATCGCAATTGCGACGTAGTCAGATTCCAACCCTCAAGAGATGCAATTGTCGCGCCTCCGGAGGAGCCGCCCAGCGGGAAGACCTGCGTGACAAACGGCTGCTCGCTCACCGCGACGCGGTAGACGAAATCATCTCGTCCTCGAAAGATGGAATCACGTATCTCCACTTCATAGTCGCCGTCTTTGGGAACGTCAAAAAGCACGACGGGATCGGGACTGAATCGATAGTCGTCTGCAAACGCCATTTCGTGGCCCTGGCTGTCGAATAGTGTCATCGTGGCCTGAAACCATCCGGGTACCGCGTCCGCCAAGTAGGGGATGAGTTGCCGGGCCTCCGCGTCGAGAACGAGCTTCTGGCCTTTGCGCGCGCGGAACTTCAGCCGGTCCACGTCGCCAGGCTGAATCTGTCCATTGAAGATCACGGGCACCGCAATGGCCGGGTCCTGGACGGGTGGTGTGTAGACCGCCGCCTCGTTGGGTTCGATCTCCCGGACTTCAGGCAATGTGGCAACCTCGAATCGCATCGGATTTGTCAGCCCCGCGGGCGAACCGATGCGAATCTCGCGCGGACCCGGCGCGGCATTCGGATCCACGGTTATCGCCACCATAACCGACTCGGCAATTTGCGAGTTCATCTGTCTGCGCCGGTAGTAGACAATCTCATGCTGGACGTGGTCCAACTGGCGCAGGCTCATCTCTTCCAATTTGTACAGCAGCGGATGCTTGGGAAGTTCCGCCTTTTCGCCGGTGTCTGTCATCGTCTCTGCGGGCTTCTGCATGGAGGCAAGGTTGGGAGCGCGTCCCTCTTTCTCCGCTAACCGCTTTTCTCGAAGCTCCTTCATCACCCGCACAAGCTCGTCGTACTCTTCCTTCTTTACGTTGCCGAGCGGCGGGTAGTACCTCACGATTGAGCCGCGAACGCCTTCGCCGGATA
>JBAZRU010000149.1:0-12170 GCA_041662805.1 Candidatus Hydrogenedentales bacterium
GGCGGTGTCCGCGCGATGACAGCTAGATGATGGAGGGGCCTGAGGGGGAAGGCACTCGGCGAGCCGCGGGGGCGGTCGAATGGCTGGTCGTGGCGCTCGCGTGTGCGGTTGTCGCATACTTGGGCATCGGCAACGAGCAGGGTGACCATGCCTACAGCCGGTTGGCCACCGTCTATAGCCTGACCACATACGGGACGTGGTACATAGACCGTCCCGCCGGTGGGCCACCCAATCCGTTTGAGAGTTGGACCGTGGACAAAGTCATGGTCCGCGGGATTGAAGAGGACGGCGTGATTCGGGGAGGTCGTATGATCTCCAGCAAGCCGCCGTTGCTCCCGTTGGTCATGACTGGCGAGTACCTCGCGGTGCGGGCCGTCACGGGGTGGAGTCTCGCCAGCGAAGAGCAGACGCGCCGAATCCTGAGCGTGATGACCGTTACGCTGATGGGCGGGAGCTACTTGCTGGCTCTGTTCTTCTTTCTGAAGACCCTGCGATTGTTCGATATCCCTCCCGGAACCCGCATTCTGCTGCTGGTTGCACTCGCATTCGGCAGCCAGCTAATGGGGTTCAGCACAAGTATCAGCAATCACGTCCCCGCGACCGGTCTACTTATGGTTACCCTATACTTGGGCCTTGGGCTTTCCGCGGACAAGCTTGCCCCCGTCCCGGCTCGATTTGTGCTGTTCGGCTTCTTCGGCGCGCTTGTTCCCGCAGTTGATATGCCGCTGGGCATCTTTGTTGTCTTCGTGGGACTCTCCTTGTTGCACCGTCATCCGAGGCAGACCTTGACCTGGGTGCTCGCCGGGGCGCTGCCTCCGCTGGCTCTGCACACGGCCATTATGGTCGCCGTAACCGGAAGTCCTCTCCCTGTGCAAATGCGCAAGATCACCTACCTCTATGAGTCGTCCTATTGGAGGCACCCAATGGGGATTGACGGTCTAAACGAGCCCAAACCCATGTATCTGTTCCATTTGACGTTCGGCCGATGCGGGGTATACGCCCTCTTTCCTATCCTCTTGGCTGGCTTGGCGGCGGGATTGAGAGCGGTTGCAAGTTCGAAGATGCCGCACCGGTCGTTTATCCTGGGTGGCGGGCTGGGAGTCGTGGTCTTGACCTATTACTACGTGACCCGAACCAACAACTACGGCGGGGAGGCCTACGGCTTCCGTTGGTTTATCGGGGCGATGCCGCTGCTCCTGCTCATGGCAGCTCCACTTTTGATGAGTCTTCGCAGGCGGTGGCAGTGGGGGCTCGTGATGCTGATGTTAGCCATCTCGCTCTATTCAGGGTGGGAGTGCACCCGTGTCGGATGGCAATCCGGAAAAGAATGGACAAGCAGAGTTTTCGGTCCGCCATATGCTCAGTTTGACAGCGGTAATTGATTGACGAAGCCTTTGCCTGAGACGACTAGTGGACCACAAGTGCAGAGTGGTCTGACCTAATCGATTCTCCATCTGAGAGAGCGAACTGGTGCGTTAGATGAAGCGCCTCACTCCGCTCCTAATATGCCGCATATTCCTGATATAAATTCAAGAAATTCGCTATTTACTTGCGGATTGAGCGGACATGGTGTACAATTTCCACTGATGTGTTGGTTTCACATTTCCTGGGTTGTAGTTCGTTCCCCTGAATGGACGGTGAATGCGGATTCTGACTCAGAAAGCTAGCCGTCAGGCAGCGGAAACCAATGACGTTTTGTACCTTGTTTGGCTGTGAGGCGCTAGGGTCACCGCTTTCATAGTCGCGCGGGGGCGTCGCGAGCGTCGTTACAAGGATATCTGAAATCATAGAAGGAGCCATGAGATGAAATTGGGCACGAAGTTGATGGTTTCATTCCTGGCGATAGCCGCAGTCGCGGCGATCATCGGGGGCATCGGGGTATACAATCTAAATAGCCTTGACAATTCGCTCATGACGATTGGCGAAACCAGTATGCCGAGCGTGCAAGCGTTGCTTACGATTACGAACAAGATGGAGGTTCAGCGGACTGCAAATCGGGCGCTGATGAGCGTCCATACGCCGAAAGACGCGCGCAATCGTGCAACCCAATCGCGTGACAATGCGCTGAAGGAAATGCTGGCGCAGTGGGAAGTGTACGAGAAGTTGGAGCGTTCGCCCGAGCAGCAGAAAATGTGGGATGACTTCAAGACTGCATTCAAGCCGTGGGATGCGGACCGCATCAAGATCAACGGAATGCTCGAGGTGATGACCACCAGCGACATTCTGAACCCGGACGCGATGATTGGCCTATTAGAGAAGTTCCGAGGAGACCACTTAGCCTTATTGTCCAAAACCGATAAGTTTGCGAACTCAGGCACTGCATTCGACGGAGGGGACGACCCCACGGCGTGTGCCTACGGGAAGTGGGTTGCGAGCTCACCCACCACGAACCCAACAATTCTTGACAGGATTCGGGAAAATGATCCGGAGCACAAGAAGTTTCACGAGTGTGTGAAGCGGATCAAGGATGCGATTCAGGGCGGGAACAAGGATGAGGCGGTTCGGATTCTGCGCGATGAGATGACGCCCTGCGTGGATACCATTATAGGTCCTAAAGGCTTGGGGGGGATGCAGGAAGAGGCTCAAAAGGCGGTGCAGAATCTAACCGCAATCAACGAACTCGCCATGGGAGCCTTGAGTAAGAGCGGCGGCGAACTGGGGACCGCATTGACGAATCTTGTGGACAAGACGCAAGGGGATGTCGATACGTACGTGAAGAACGTGCAAAAGGCCGCAGACCGGGGACGTTTCATCATGCTGACGTGCCTGGCTCTGGGCGTGCTCATGGCGGTCATACTTGGTGTGGTCATCACACGGGGAATCACAAAGCCCATCAACCGGATTATCGACTCGCTCACGTCCGGAGCGGATCAAGTGTCGTCGGCGGCCGGCCAGGTGGCGGAGTCCAGCCAGCAAATGGCGCAAGGCGCGAGCGAGCAGGCTTCCAGTTTGGAGGAGACATCGGCGTCGTTGGAGGAAATGGCTTCGATGACGAAACAGAACGCCGAGAGCTCTCATCAAGCGCGGACGATGAGTCAAGAGTCGCGCTCTGGCGCGGAGCGAGGCAGCGAAGCGATGAGCCGCATGAACTCGGCAATTCAACAGATAAAGGCATCTTCAGACGCGACGGCCAAGATTCTGAAGACCATCGACGAGATTGCGTTTCAGACGAATCTGCTTGCGCTGAATGCCGCAGTGGAAGCGGCGCGCGCGGGCGAGGCCGGAAAAGGGTTCGCGGTCGTGGCCGAGGAAGTGCGCAACTTGGCCCAGCGTTGTGCCGAAGCGGCGCGAAACACGGCTACCCTGGTGGAAGAGTCTCAGAAGAACGCCGAAAACGGCGTCTCGGTGTCCGGGGAAGTCGCCACGATTCTGAATACCATCGTGGGTCACGCCCAGAAGGTGGAGCAGCTCATCAACGAGGTGTCGGCGGCGAGCAACGAGCAGTCGCAGGGCATCGACCAGATCAACACCGCGGTTGCCCAGATGGACAGGGTCACGCAGACGAATGCGGCGAATTCCGAGGAGGCCGCGGCTGCAAGCGAAGAGTTGTCGGCACAGGCCGCCAACTTGACCGAGATTGTAGACGACTTGGCCAAGATAGTCGGGACCAAGAAGCATGTGACGAAGAAGATGGCAGGACCCGCAATGACTCGCAAGAAGCCAGCGCCGACCGCCGCGCGTCAAGCACTGATGCGGCCTCCGGCGGCGAAGGCCGGGGAACGGCGGGAACGCAAAGCGTTGGCTGCACCTTCAACAGGGGAACGACGCGTCCATAAGCCGGAAGAAGTGATTCCGCTGGATGATGAGGATATGTCGGATTTCTAAACACAGGTAGTAGCAGAGGCCATTGGTCGATGTAACCATGGCCACGCAGTTCGTTGGATGAGACCCAGGCGGTCAAGTTGATGACTTGATCGCCTGGTTTCTTATTGCGAGGAAGGAAATCGAGAAGGGGTGCGTGCCAATACGTCGTGAAGCTCATAAATATTCTATTGACAAAAATTCTTTTTTTGCATTAGTATACTTCAGTGCAGAGTCGAGTTGATTCGCGAATGCGAAGATGTTGTATATCTGGCTTAAGCCGGACAGTTATCAATTAATTATCTTTTTTCTTGCGGATTGAACGGATTGAGGTTACAATACTCATAGGGGTGCCGGAGCCGGCGGGGCTTGGCCGATTTCCCCGAATGGCCTGGACAGCGCGCGAAGCCATTGACTGTTCAGAGGAATCCGAGAACTTGGCGATAGACAGCAGAAGGGGTCTTGAGTAATCGCGACCATTCAGACGGTGAGGTCTCACTGCGAGCGAATGCCGGTGGTGCGAAAGGGGCGGAAGAGTCGCGGGACCGCTAGGGGGGTCCCGGGTTGAGAAGTGTATTCGGGGAGAAGCGGACCATGAATTCTATGCAGTCTCGGGGAAGTGCCTCGTTGTGTGTCCTCTTATTTGAAGACACGGCACAGGTAAACGAGCCGATTAGTCCCTACCTTTCGAGCTTGGACAGCCTGGATTTCGAAATAGAAGTGGCGGTGGACCATGAGACAGGGTTGAATCGCCTGTCCGAAGGGGGCGTGGATGCGGTCGTGCTGAACCAACCGCTACACGACGAGAGCCAAGTCGCCGTCCTCAGGCGTGTCCATGCCCATTCGCCGAATGTGCCAATCATCGTTACGGCAGAGACGGGCGACCAGGAATCGATTATTGCCGCGGTCCAGTATGGGGCCGAGGATTACTTCATCAAGGATGAGGCCAGCCCGGACGCACTGGCGCGGACGATTCGGTTCGCGGCCCAGGTCAGTTCCCTAAGGCTGCGGACTGCCTAGTCCGGGGAGTCGCACAAGCACCTGCCGCGGTTTGGTACGGCCTTGTGTATACGCGCGATGATGTTATGGCCGTTCGCATTTGCTCAAAGTGAGCTATTCAACTTCGAGTCTGAATCTTCCGAACGCGCTCGATCAAGCCTTCGTGAATCAATCCATTGGAACACACCAAAACGGGCGGCATGTTCCTAGTCGGCTTGTTGTAGCGGATACGCTCGTTGTTCACATCCGTGAGCCGTCCTCCGGCTTCCTCGATGGCACTGCTGGCCCACGCGTAGTCATGCTAGCAAGTGCTGGGAGATGTCTGAATGACGCACCCCTCAACCTCCCCAGTGACAACCCGAAAGACCTCCAGTGCATTATTCTTGATCACTTGGGGCGCTGTATTCAGCGACTGAAACGGGCCCGGCTTGCAGGCAACCTTTGCACCAGCGCCATTCAAGCGCGAGACGTGAACGCGGCGGCCGTTGACGAAGGCCCCCTCGCCACGTTTGCTCGAAAGCAGGATGTCCATCTTCGGGAAGAAAGACACCGACTCTTCCACCCATCCGTCTACCGCAAGCGCGACCAAGACCCCAAATTCCGGGCGGCCCGCAACGAAGTAGGACGTGCCGTCTATCGGGTCGATAATCCACACCCGGCGCGCACTGCTCCGGCGCGGGTCATCCTCGGTCTCTTCCGAAAGCAGGCAATCGCCCGGATACCGCTGGGCCAATTGTTCCCGCAGAAATCGATCGACCGTCAAGTCCGCGGTAGTCACGGGCGAGCCATCCGGCTTTCGCTTCACTTCGAACGACCCCTCGAAGAAGTCCAGCGCGATTTGCCCGGCATGCCGGACGGTGTCTATGAGCCATCGGTCCATTATTAGATTTGCATCCTGTTGAAGACTATGCCAAGCGGAACTTCATTCGGTAAGTCAGGTAGATGCTGCGCGTTGGGCTGGGCGCTTTGTCAACCGCTCAATGCCAAGTCGAAGCACCACAATGAACGCCTCAAAGGCGATGCCGGTGTTGAGCTTCGACTTGCCGCGCTGACGCTCATAGAAGACAATCGGCACGTCCTTAAGGCGAAATCCCTTTCGCCAGACTCGAAAGCTCGTCTCAATCTGAAAGCAGTAGCCATTTGAACGTATAGAAGGCAAATCTATCGCACGAAGGGCTTCAGCGCGGTAGCATTTGAATCCCCCCGTGCAGTCCGTGGTGGGCAATCCCGTGAGCGTCCGGGCATACAAGGAGGCGAACTTGCTGATGATGAGACGGCTCAAAGGCCAGTTGACGATGCTGATCCCGTTCACGTAGCGGGAGCCGATGGCAAGGTCCGCGTCTTGAGCAGCTTCGAGCAGTGGGCGTAAGAAACTCGGGTCGTGACTGAAATCCGCATCCATCTGGATGAAATACCGTGATTCCGGCCACAGGCGCATCGCATGCTGGTATCCGGCAACATATGCGGCCCCTAACCCCTGTTTTTCAGTACGATGCAAAACGGCGAAGACGTCAGGGCTTTGCTCGGCAAGCGAATCGGCAATGATACCCGTCCCGTCAGGCGAATTATCGTCGACGATGAGAATCTTCGCCTGCGGCAATTCTTTGTGGACTCCCGAAGCGATTAACGCCACGTTGTCGCACTCATTGTACGTCGGGATTACCACGACTGCTGAAGCGCCCGGCAGTTCGCCGGAGTCGATACTCGGTTCCATTCATGTCCTTTCTGGAAGCGAACGCAAATTCCCACGTGCTTCCGCTATTCTGCACGTATACCCCCTACCAGGCAAAACACGATATGGTTGAACACCCGTGCATCGATAGACCTCTGGTTTGAACCGGCAAGCGGCAACTGCTAGTTTCTCGATGTTACAACTTCTTTTGACGGCCTCTGGCTTGCCAGAGCGCATATCGAAAGCCCGTACACATGCCAAGGTCACACAGACTGAGTTCCTTCCTTTGCAGCGCAGTTCTCTGCGCGATTTTGCTCGTTGGCTGCAATGATACGAAGACCGTGCAGAACTCCGAAGCTGCGGCGAGCGACATCGGAAAGCAAACAAGCGCCGGAGGCCCGCTTCCTGCTCTCCAACTCGCCGACGGCAAGCTCGGACCGGGCGAACTGGTGAGCTTCCCGCCTGTCCCCATCTTGAAGGCTCCATCGGACAAGGCCGCTGCAAACCTACTGTTGAATCCCGGCTTCGAGCAAGATCTCGCGCCTTGGACCGCGGACGGGGCGGATACGTCTGCCTGCAAAACAAATAGCCTTCTCGCTGCCGAAGGGGCGAACAGCCTGGAAGTGACTCCTTCGGAGGCTGGAAGCGTATCGGTGTCTCAGGCCGTCAAGTTGAACCCCCGGACGTTCTACGCGATGAGCGCGCTTGTCTTCGCCCCGGGCGAGAGCAAAGTGGCTCTCGAAGCCAGGGAAAAAACCGCGGGCGCCGTTGTGAGCGGCGGGGAGACGAGCGGCTCCATGTCCGCTTGGTCCCTCATTCGCTTGGTATTCATCACGGGGATCCATTCCGACGAGATACTGCTCGGATTCAAATGTTCGAACGCGAAAGGGAATGCCCCAATTCTGATTGACCAATGTGCGCTGTATGCCCTTCCGAGCGAGAATCTCCTGCCCGGCGGTACCATGGAGGTCGTTCCCGAAGCGGACCGAATGCCCGAATGGTATGTGAACGGCCGCGGCGTGTCCCCCTCGGCGGAGGGCTACAAAAGCAAAGTCGCTGTCGAACTGCCCGCGCTCGAGGGCGTCTCGTCGTCGCTGGTCGGCCTGATTCCAGCACGTAAGGAATGGGAAGGGAAAGAATTCTGGGTAAGCGCTGTAATCAAAAGCGTGCCAGACGGCAACGGAGCCCCGCCAGCGGTCACCTTCTCGTCACGCATCAAGGGCGCAGACGGGACGCTGGCCGAAGTCAGTACCCCATGTCCCGCGACAGGGGATTGGGCCGAGGCCGCACTCAGGGTGAAGATGCCGGCTCAACTAATTGGCAACGCCGAAGACCTGCCTCCTTTCTGGACACCTCGATTTGAGCTGCCCGCGGGGAGTGCAGGCACTGCATTTGTCGACGAAGTCGTCATGCTCGCGCTGCCCGAGGGACAATTCGACGGCGGATTGACGTCGCTCGCTCCATAACGATAGATGTTTCGCCGAATACGCGGGTATCGGTAGGGACGTTTCGCCGAAACGTCCGCGGGTGGCCGCCGCCTTCGGAATGGGGCGAATAGGCGCTTTCGGCGAAATCGCCCTACCCAAGACGAGTGAATCGGTCGGCACGTTTCGCCGAATACGTGTGTAAAGGTAGGGACGTTTCGCCGAAACGTCCGCAGGTAACCGCAGCCTTCGCATTGAGGCGAAGAGGCGCTTACGGCGAAATCGCACCCTGCGCCCACATTTCACAAATCCGCACGCCTCATGCTAGAGTTTACCGTCGCCGTGCGTACGGCCGCGGGAAGCGCCGCGCGAAGTACGCAACAGAAATTCGGGAGTGTATGCCTTGTCGCTCGCAATAGATGAAGTCCTGTCATTGCCATATATCCTCGCGTGGGTGCGTTCCAACTGGCTCAAGATACTACTCGGCGGCATCGTCTGCGCGCTGCTGGCAGTGCCAATCGCCCTGTTCAAATCCAAGACGTATGAAGCCACCACAACCCTGCTCGTGTCTCCCCCGACGTTCAAAGAAATCCGCAAGCCGCCCACCGTGCCCACCGCCGAACCTCAGCCAGTTGGCATCGCGGAGATGATGCCGAAAGCAATGCCCGTGGAAGCCTACAAGGCAATCGCGCTATCCGCTCCCCTGCTCGACGAAGTCATCCGCACGATTGTACTGGAGGACACTGGGATTCAGACTCTGCGGAGCCGGCTTGACGTGGAGTTGGTTCAGATGGGCAGCCGCGGCACTCAGGGAATTACCTATACCCAGGCGCTGATTTTCCACGCCAAGGCATCGGACCCGGAACTGGCCGCCACGATCGCCCAAGCATGGACGGATATCTTCAAAGAAAAGGTCGATACCGTGGCCAGCGAAGGAATCCACGAAACCTTTGCCCTGCTCAAATCGCTCGAGGGCACGACCAAGAGCGAACTGGAAGAGGCCGATCTGAAACTGGCCGAACATCGGAAAGCGTGGAACTTGGACCTGATCAAGGCCCAACTGGAAGCCAAGCAAAAGGAATACACGGAATTCGAAGGCACCCTGAAGCAGACCGAGGTCCAACTCGCATCCGGTGAGATGAAACTCAAGGCCCTGGAAGCGGAATTACTCAACGAACCCCAGAAGAACGCCTTTTTCCGCGCCCCATCGGATGACGCCTATTGGATCGCCGGTTCTCAAAACGGCGGCAAACCAAAGATCAAACCAGACCAGGGTCTGCTCACCGAAGAGCAAAACCCAACCTATATTCAGATTAGGTCATCAGTGGTCACCGCGAAGGAGGAGAACGAGGGCCTCAAAGCAACGCGCGATTCAGTCCTGCTCAAACTGGACGAACTCAAGAGCGAACTCGAAGCACTGACAACCACCTTCTCCGACCAGACCGTCGAACGCGACAAGCTCACGCGCGAGTCGGATAGCCTCAAGGAAAGCTACAAGACAGTGCGCGCTCAATATGAAAAAGGCCGCATGGCCGACCAAACGCAAGCCAGCGACATTGTCATAGCCGGCAAAGCCGCCGCCCCAGACGACCCCGTTAGTCCGGGTTCCCCTGTGATAGTGCTTGCGGCCTTTGCCCTGGGTCTTTTTGCGGTGGGGGCGCTCCTGATCCTCAGGGATATCAGCAAACTCGTGCCTTCACTTGACGCCGCAGACGAAAAGTCTTAAGCCTGTGGTTTTCGCGAAATGCCCTTGATTCCGTCGTGCAACGTCAACTTTGTGAAGACGCTGCGCGTTCGGTATACTGAAAATTCTCATTGGCGGGTTTTGAAGCGTCTCTGCCAATGACGGGCCGGTCGAATAGCACAAGTAGGGAGGTTTGAAGCATGAAAGCTTCTAGGTATTGTCTCGCGCTCATCGGTTTCATGGCGATTGCCTGTGTCGTGTGCCTGCCAGGATGCGGACAACAATCCGCGCAATCCGCGCAACCATCCGGCAGCGGTACCCCCGAGGCCGCGCCCCCACAGGCCGTCACGTCCGTCCCACCGGCACCGGTGCCATTGCCACCCAGCATGCGCGAAGCGCCCGCCGCCTCCCAGACTCCGGCTCCTGCCGCAGCACCAGAACCCGCGGCTACCACGGAAGCCAAATCCGAGACGCCTGGCAAGCCGGAATCCGCGTCACCAGCCCCCGCAGCAGCAGCAGTACCGCCGGATGAATTGATTAAGTGCTACAACGATATCGTATTCATCCGCTCAGGAAAAGCTCCCAATGTCACTCCTGAGTTAGTGGCAGACTACGAGAAGAAATGGGCTACATTGCTGGCGAAGAGTCCGGCCCCAGCACCGATGTGCGAGGAGGCGGACCTTGTCGCAAGTTCGTTTAAGAAACCAGAGAAGGAAGGCGACCCCACTTTCCTTTACGTGCTCTTCCAGGTCAACAAATCATTTGAGAAGGACTTAGGTCTCAATATTCGGGGTTATGTTGACGTGTCCCACAAGCAGCGACTTCCTGAGCGCGATAGAGGCAATGGTTTTGCTGACCTCGGATATATGCCTGACCTCCCGACGAGCCAATGGGAGAAGAAGTCGGTTTCCATTGGCGAGAAATCCTATGTGCTCATTCGCAGAGGTGGAGAGATGGCAGAGATTCCATACAATTTTAAGATTGCCTTCTTTACGATAGAGGGTAAGGGTAAAGAATCGAAAATCGTCAGCCATGGCGAAGCGGCCGACTTGGGATGGCTTGTGGCTGATTAATGGTCTGACTATGGGAATTCCTTCGGAGGGTCGAGTGAGACTTTCGAGTCCGAGGGGGCACGGTCTCCGAGGTCCAAAGTGAGAGATGGATGAAAGTTGCTATTCTGGCCGGTGGATTGGGAAGCCGTCTTCAAGAGGAAACCACTGTTAGGCCGAAGCCGATGGTCGAAATCGGCGGCAAACCTATTCTCTGGCATATTCTCAATGCTTATTCGGCGTATGGATTCGACGAATTTGTGCTTGCCTTGGGCTATAAGGGCGAGTACATCAAGGAGTATTTCCTGAATTTCTATGCGCTGAACAACGACTTGACGGTGGACCTTGCCGATGGGAAGAGCCAAATCCATCAGAGCAAACAGCCTAAGTGGCGACTCAATCTCGTGGATACCGGGCAAGACACGATGACCGGCGGGCGTATTAAGCGTTTGAAGCCTTGGATTGGCGATGAGACGTTCATGGCGACTTACGGTGACGGCTTGGCAAACGTTTCCATCCCTGACCTCGTGGCCTTTCACAAGGCCCACGGCAAACTGGCCACATTGACAGCGGTGCGCCCGCCCGCACGCTTTGGCGGACTTCGTATCGAAGACGGACGAGTGGCGGAATTCGTAGAGAAGCCACAGACTGGTGAGGGATGGATCAACGGAGGCTTCTTCGTTCTGGAACCCGAAGTCTTCGAATACATCGATGGGGACACAACGCCTCTTGAGCTGGATCCGATGCAGAGATTGGCCTCCGAGGGACAGCTTATGGCGTATCAACACCACGGATTCTTCCAACCGATGGATACGATAAGGGAACGTCATATTCTCGAGCAACTGTGGTCCTCCGGAAAAGCGCCCTGGAAAGTGTGGAGTAATGAAACCTGACTTCTGGCGAGGCAGGTCCGTATTGCTCACGGGTCACACGGGCTTCAAGGGCAGTTGGCTCGCACTCTGGTTGACGGAATTGGGCGCCAAAGTGACTGGCTTTGCCTTGCCGCCGAAGACTTCGCCCAATCACTGGGACTTGCTGCGCCTCAATATTCCAGACCACCATGGAGACATTCGCGATTTTAACCGCGTATTGTCGGTGTTCTCAGAGGCGCAACCGGAACTCGTGATTCATATGGCTGCGCAGCCTTTGGTTCGCCGTTCGTATCAAGATCCGTTGGAAACTTGGTCCACCAACGTTATGGGTACTACGCACGTACTCGAAGCATGCCACTTGACCCCAAGTGTACGAGCGGTCATGGTTGTAACGACCGACAAGGTCTACGCCAATCAGGAGTGGCCATGGGGTTACCGGGAGAACGACCGCTTGGGTGGCCATGATCCCTATAGCGCCTCGAAGGCTGCCTGCGAGCTGGTTGTCGAAAGCTACCGCAAATCGTTCTTCCACTCGGACGGTGCATTGCTCCTTGCCTCTGCCCGTGCGGGTAACGTCATCGGCGGGGGAGACTGGTCGGAAGATCGCCTAATACCCGACTTGGTGCGCGCAGCGGAACAGTCCAAGCCTCTGGAAGTCCGATGTCCCCA
>JBAZRU010000150.1:0-581 GCA_041662805.1 Candidatus Hydrogenedentales bacterium
CACAATTATCTCTATTGAACCATCGCATCGCGTTGGGGATCGCGGCACCACCCCCCCCTTGCGGATAGTCCAACACGGCTGAAGACTGCTCCACCCAGTACCCCGCACCTATGTGCCCGATGACGTATTGGAAAGTCAGCACATCATTGCTTAGCTCGCCTGTTGCCCCTACACATATGCGGTCAGGCGACCCCGGCTCTACGGCTACCGAGACGCCATTCCACGCACGATTCGGTGGAGCGGCAAGAATCTGGGTGTCCGCATACGCAGATCCGGTCCAGTATCTGAGCATAACGCTCGTACTGCTTCCTACAGCGTAGGCCAGCAGGTAATGGTTGGTTGAGTCAACCGTAATCGAACTCTTCGGCGTGTTATTAAGGGTCTTGTTTGTCATGTTCCAGTCCGCACTGGCAATTGCCGAAGCCAGACTTGCGCACACCACCACGAGGAAACACATTGCGGCACGTAAGCGTTTCATACCTCTGCTCCTTTTTGTTTGTTCTGCAAAAATTCGACAGACGCACTAGTTGCTTTCAAAGACAGGAATTCAGCGCAGCCCCAGTATTTACCCCAATTGCGGA
>JBAZRU010000150.1:591-12167 GCA_041662805.1 Candidatus Hydrogenedentales bacterium
AACCAATAAGAGCCTAGCACAGCTTTCTATTTGTGTCAATAGTACGCAGGCTTTTCGTTGGCCCTAGTGACACCCACTTGAAGTGGCTGTATACTTAATGAAGAAATACGTCACGCGGGGCGCGCCTTGGCCGCCCCATGTGGTCAAGGGGGTATTTGATATGGCAGCCAAAGCTACGCGATGGGGAAAAAAGGCCAAGCGCGGGTGGATCATCCTGCGTATCGCCGTGCTGACAGTCGTGCTCGGGGCGATTGGCATCGTCGTGTCCGGGTGTCCGCCCGTGGTCCTGTACGGGCCCGTGCCCGAGTATGGCGTGCAGCCGGCATACGGCGTTCCCGCAGTCTATTCCATCGACCGCTAAACAACCTACTCAACCTGTATCGGATAAACCGTGGCGGTGAACCCGGCAAAGCTCCCGTTGCTCAAACGCGGCGCACTGAATATCTTCAGGCGGTATCGCCGCGCCCAAACCGCCCTTCACGAACTCACCTACCTGTTCTGGGAATGCACCTTGCGCTGCGACCTGTGCTGCCGGCACTGCGGCAGCGATTGCCGAATGGAAAGCGCCACGCAGGACATGCCGCTTGCGGATTTCCTGCGTGTGTTGGATGAGATCAAGGAGCACCAGGACCCCGCGCGGATCACCATCGCCCTCACCGGTGGCGAGCCGCTCATGCGCGAGGACCTCGAAGCATGCGGTGCGGCGTTTCGCGACCGGGGCTTCGCGTGGGGCATGGTCTCCAACGGTTACAGCCTCACGCGAGACCGTTTCGAGCGCCTGCTCCACTCAGGCCTTCGCTCGCTGACCATCAGCCTCGACGGACTTGAAGAAAGTCACAACTGGCTGCGGCGGCGTCCCGAATCGTTCCAGCGGGCCTTGGCCTCCATTGCCCTTCTCGGCCAAACGCCAGGTCTCACGTCCGACGTGGTGACGTGCGTGAATCAAAAGAACTTCGGCGAGCTTGAGGACATCAAGCGCCTGTTGATTGAGAAGGGCGTCAAGAAATGGCGTCTGTTCACCATCTTTCCCAAGGGCCGCGCCGAAGACGGCCCACTCCTCGATATCTCCGGCAGCCAATTGCGCGACCTGCTCGACTTCATCCAGCGCACGCGGAAAGAGGGGAAGATCGCCGCCAGTTACTCGTGCGAGGGATTCCTGGGGGACTACGAAGGCAAGGTGCGTGAAACCTTCTTCTGGTGCCGGGCGGGGATCAACGTAGGATCGGTGCTGGCCGACGGCTCTATCTCAGCATGCCCAAGCCTGCGGGGCGATTATATCCAGGGCAACATCTATTGCGACCGGTTCATGGACTGCTGGGAAAACCGCTTTCAGGTCATGCGCGACCGAAGCTGGACCAAGACCGCCTGCTGCACCGATTGCTCCGCCTACGCGTGGTGCGAAGGCAACGGCCTCCACCTTCGCGACCAACAGACTGGAAGACTGCTGCGTTGCCATCTGAAGATGCTGGAAGAGGCCGAGTAGCAGACCAACGTAGTCACTCCCTAGTCTTCCTCATGCGTCAGGGGAGACATCGCACCGTGACGAACGTGCAAAACGTGGACTGTATCAGCCTGGACCGTGAATAGAATGCGGTAGACAAAGCGCCCGCGACCGTGAAGTAGATGCCGGATCTCCTCATGAAACGCGGTGTTTTCAGGGGCAAGCGGACAACGCAATGGAGCGTCCTGAAGAGACTCGATAGCATCCCGCACCTGCCAATACCAAGTACCTGCGGCCCTTTCGGATCGTTGAGCGAGCCAGAGGGCAATCGCATCCAAGTCCTTGTCAGCGGCTTCTTCAATGTGCACTCGATACTTCATGGACGGCGCAAATAAGGGTGTTTCTCTTCCAGCGCAGCAAACACTTCGTCGGCTGGGCGTCCGCGCCCTGCCTTCATCGACTCAAGTCCGCGCCGGACGCCTTCAATGGCTTGTATGCTCTCAATTTCGTCCAAGAGCTTTTGGTAGTCGGCTGCAGTCTGCACCACGAGTTCCGCTTTGCCATTCACGGTAAGGACCAGTGGCCTGCCGTTCTCCCGCATGCCTTCCAGCAATTCAGAGCTTCGCCGCTTGAAATCAGTGAGTGACAAGATGTCTTTGGCAATGTCCAACATCGAAAATCCTCGCATTTAATAAGCGTCTTATTGATCTCTAATTCAATACTACCCCCTTTCCAGCACCTTCGTCAATGACATAATTCAAATACCCCTTATCTCCACTATCCCCGTATCCCCTTTGAAATTGGATCAAGCCTGTCCGACTTCTCGAAACCACGTCACGAACTTGGCTAGTCCTTCGCGCATGGTCGTCTTGGGGTCGTAGCCGAGCATGGCCTTCGCTTTTGAAATATCCGCGTAGGTGATTTCCATGTCGGCCCTGTCGAAGGGGAGCTGCTTTATCTTTGCAGGCTTGCCGAGGGCCTCGGAAATCAGGTCGATCAACTCTTTCAGACTCGTTGTGTGGCTTTCACCAAGGTTAAGTATTTCATACTCTAGCGGCGTATCGACCGCCTTGAGAACGCCGTCCAGAATGTCCTCGATAAAGGTGTAATCACGCCGCGACGATCCGTCGCCGAACATGGGGATCGGCTCGTCTTTTCCGATGAGTCGTGCAAACTTGTGAATGGCCATTTCGGGCCGTTGCCTCGGTCCGTAGACCGTGAAGAAACGAAGCAGCGTGATCTTCTGTGAGTAAACGTGATTATACACGTGCCCCATCAGCTCATTCATGCGCTTCGTCGCCGCGTAAGGGCTCACGGGCCGGTCCACGGACATGTCCTCCCGAAACGGTGTTTCCTTCAAACCGCCGTATACGGACGAACTCGAAGCGAACACGATGTGGGATACCGGGTGTTTCCGGCAGGCATCCAGGAGGTTCTGCGACCCGATGACGTTCACCGAGTGGTAGAGGTTGGGGTCTTCCAGCGACGGCCGCACCCCCGCACGTGCCGCAAGGTGAACGACAACATCGGGGCGTTCCTGGTCGAACAGGGCGTCGAGCCGCTTCTCGTCACGGATGTCCAGCGTATGAAGTGAGAAGCGGTCACATGTCAGCGCCCCCGCCAGATTTCGATGTTTCAACTTTGGATCGTAGAACATGTCAAAGTTGTCCAGTCCGACAACGCGGTCGCCCCTCGCCAAAAGGGCGTCCGTCACAGAGGATCCGATGAACCCTGCCGCACCCGTCACAGCTACTTTCTTCATGGTTGCTCCCTTAGCACTTTCCTGCGCTACCCCGCGCACTGAAAAGACTTACATATCCGTCGGCACTCGGCACAATCACATCGCTCTTCCCGTCGCCGTCCACGTCCGCTGGGATCGGTGCCCCCGCGGACGCCCCCACTTCCAGCTTCCACACGACGCGCGGCTTGCCGTCGTCATCGCCCACCGCATAGACTTGACCGTGACTCGTGCCAAAGACAAACTCGAACCGGCCGTCTCCGTCCATGTCGCACGCGGCTGCGTCGCTGCATGTTGCCTCGACCGGAAGCTCCCAGCGGACTCTTCCATCCTCGACATTGATACATGCAAACGAGCCGTTCTGGCGGCCAAAGCCCATGAGCCAGTCGCCGTTCTCAAGCCTCAGGAATCCCTCTTCGGCGCCCCGAGCCTCACCCGGCTGAGGCAACGTGTGCCAGAGCGGCTCTGCCTTCATCGTCATAGCCCCTTGAAAGTAATGTCCCGCAACCAGGCAAACGATCGGGATTTCACCAGTACGTTCAAGTATCGCTGGCAGCGTATACAATCCCTGACTCGGTTGCTTGAAAATGTCGGGAGGGAAAGCCGGTCCGAGCAGAAACTCTCCCGTGCGTCCCGAGGCAATACAGTAATAATCAGGATTAGTAAACACGACATCTTCAGCGCCATCGGAATCGAAATCAAAGACCGATGCCAGGTTCACCGTGGCCCCCCAATAGCGCTCCGAGTTGGGCACTTCGCCCTTCTCCCAAACGACGGAGCACGCCCGTCCTTCGGCCACCAAACTCCGTCCCATTGGTGCTCCAAACCACATGTAGAGGTCTGCGGACGCAGCGCCTGTAAAGCGGCCTGAGCGCAGATAGGCAGGCCTTGCGTGCGGAAGTCCCGCACGATCAGGGATCGGAAGCTGTGTTTCAAATAATGTTTCATTACGTTTCGAAGGCGTTCTCGCGATTACCTTGGGCTGCGTAAGTGCTGATGCCTCAGTTGAAACGACTTCGTTCGCCCCATCGCCATTCAAATCGACGATTACAGGCATCGAACTGGACGTAAACTCAAACGACGGTAGAAATCCCCCTTCGTGCCAATCCAAGAAAGTCGCTTTGGGATCCTGATAGAGAACAACCTGATTGTTCTCTTTGTGCAATAGGTCCGCGACCAGAATCTTGGGGAGCGCAGGACCTACCGTCGCCTGGACGGCACCGAAATCCGCCTCTACTGCGACTGGCTTCTTCCAAGGCATGAGGTCAACCGCCCCGCCCTCTCCAATCGACAAAGTAAATTGTTCTTCACCCCGATCCAAACGCAGCTCACCTGACTTGGCTGGCTTGATAGCCGTCAAGGCATCATCTCTCCATGTTATAGATAGACCACCTTCCTTGAAGGACAGTATCCGTGCGCCGTCGGTCTTGGATTGGGTTGGATCGACACTCGCATTTGCCAAAACTTCGGCGCTCCCATCGCCATCCAGGTCACCTGTAGCGACCGCGATTACCCCAGGCGCGCGTTGCTTCAGTTCGCCGGTGACAGCATCGTAGACGCGCAGTAGCCAAGCTGAATCGTTCTCCGAGTTGAACATGGACACGAGCACTTCCAGTCGGCCATCCCCGTCGATATCCGCCACCGGCGGCTCGGGCCAAGTCGTCGCGACCTTGCCCGTGGTGACGCTTTCAGGCCAGCCATAGCCCCAAGCCTTCTCCAAGCGCCCACCCTTGTTCAGGAGCGCTTCGTGGTGCTGGGCGAAGTTGGCGATGCAGAGGAAGTCCTCTTTCCCATCTCTATCCAGGTCCGTGAACGTGACCAAGCCGTAGCTCCGGATGTTCGCGGGCGCGACGTCCCATTCGACGAAATGCTTCACGTTCCCGGTCAGGGCATCAAGAAACCACATCCGGCTGTGGCACTCCACGACCAGTTCCTTGATCCCGTCGCCATCAAGGTCGCTCTGCAAGAAACTCGGAAAGCACGTGTACTTGTCGAAATCGAAGCGCCAGCGCTGCTTCGGGGCCCGGTTCCCGGCTTCAAACTCAAACACGGCGATGTAGCCGTTCTTTGGGTCGGGCGGATATCCGTGCATGATGACGGCAATCTGCTGCCCCGGTGCCCCGGGCACATAGGCTCCTTGATAGAGGTACCACGCATAGGACATCGGGTCCACGTCATAGCGCCAGAGCAACGCGCCATCCGCGATGGAAACGAGGGCTACCGCGGCAAAGGGTTCAGTAGGCCGGCCCGCCTTAAGCAACGCCTCGACGGAGCCGTCGCCGTCGAGGTCTTCCGCCGCAGTGATTTCGCTGAAGTTCAGGCCCGCTGGATGCGACTCCCATCGAAGTTGCCCCGATTGTTCGTAGCATTGCAGGGCCCCGGCCACGATACAAAGGCCCACGACGGAACCGTCTGGCTGAGTCACTCGGCGCACAGTGGGCTGGCTGCGCCCCAAATCGTAACGCCCTGCAAGCTTCGGCGGTTCGGTCATCTCGCCAGGCAACGGCTGCACGGCGGTCAAATGTGAATTCTGGCGAGGCTCCGGCCAATCCCCCGGCGCGCAGAACGCCCGGGCAGACATCATCAGCAGCAGGCCCAGTACCAAGAAGCGATTCATAGCTTTCCCTGCTCCCGCCAAATAGCCTCGGTCCGCGCGCGCCGGGTCTTCTGCCCCGCCTTCACGCGCTCGAACCAGGAGTCAATGTCATTGGAGTTTGGGAGCATGTGGGCCACGAAGGGCCTGAGCAGGTCATCGCCCCAGCGGTCGTTGAACGAGTCATACAACTGCACCAGCGTGCGGAGGCGTATCTCGTCGGTAAGCGGACAATCCAGTTCCACGGCATCCAGGTCGATGAACGTAAACTGCTCGCCATTGCGCGTTAAGATGTTCTTTCCGGCCAAATCCTTGTGAATCGCGCCGCTTGACGATAAACAATTGACCGTTTCGGCCAGCCGCTCCAGATAGCCTGCGACCTCTACGGCGCTAACCCCTCGGGCAATCATCCCGTCCGCGAACGCCTCGACATCCACATACCCATCCAGGTAACTGCAGATAAAGGCATGCCCCCAACACAGTCCAAACCGGCCGAATTCGATATAGGCATACGCGCGAGGGATGTTTACGCCACGGCTTTCCAGATATCGGGCGGCGGTCCACACGTGACGGCAACGTCCTCGAAGCAGGGTATGCCGCAGCAGTGCTGCGATGCCTTTCTGCCGGCTTCGCTTGACGACCAAATTCCCGACGCGCTTGGTCTCCGACTTGTGGGAAGCCTTGAGCAAGGCGCCGGGCGATCGCAGCGCGTCCATAACCGACTCCATGGGGAAGTCATCGCGGCGGTACACGCGCATCGCCCCGACGCGTTCAACGCTCACACCAATTATGGATACGTCAAGATGCATGGGAATGCTTGCGGCCGCGTGTCAAATCCGACAAAGCGCCCTTCATGCGGTAGATGCCGTCCAGCCAACTCGGAAACGACTGGATGCCATAGCCGCTGCAGATCGCCTCGAACACGGTCCCTGGGATTTCGTTCTTCTGAAGCGAACGCCGCAGCCGAAGGAGATTGCACGCGCGCTGGAACTGGTTCAGATAGGAGAAGTGCCGGGCGTTGTCGAAGTCGATGACATAGGCATGCGCGTCGGACACCAAGATGTTCCGCGCGTTCAGGTCGGCGTGAAACACGCCTTCGTCATGCAGCGCCCGGATTGCGCGTCCAGCAGTCTTGAGAAGTCCCGAGTCCAGGCCCCCTCGCGCTTTGAACGCCGAGATCAGGTCGATCGCATCGAGTTCGCGGGTCGCCAATGCCCCTCGGAGAATCGGTCCGCGTCGCACCCACATCGCGCCCAGGGGTTCCGGAACGGGGAGGCCTGATGCGTAGAGAAAATCGAGCACCCGCAATTCGCGCCGTGCTCGATTGACCAAAAGGTACGACTCGCGCACTACGCGCCCCATTGCGCCTCCGCGGTGGTAGGTCTTGAGAACGCCACGCCCGCCGTCGAAGACAAACCGTTCCACGGGCGCGCGTCCGCCACCGGTCTGGGCGGTGCGTCCGGCGCTGTCCAGCAACACGGATTCAAGGCCCTCGCGCCACTCGGTGCGCACGAGCGCCGTTTTACCGCCGCGTCGAATTGTGCTATACGTTTCTAAGGCCATCATTACTTAGGGGGTTGTTATGGCAATCATGCGGATACCCAGTCTGAGATTCAAACAACGCACCGTTTTCGGTCTTGTCATCATCACCATTCCGATGCTTGCCGCGCCATCTTTTGCGTGGTGCCCCGCAGTCCACGCCTGGATTGCCGTTCAGGTCGCGGGCCGCGACGACGGGCGCATTGCCTATGGTGCGGTTGCGGGCGACGTCAATAACGCGGCGCGGGACGCCGTGGCATCGGAACTACGCCAGCTCTCGCACAATCGCTACGACCTGTTGGAACCCAGCCTCTTTGCAGACGGACTAACGATGCACAACGAGACGTGGGGGGCAGATGCCTACGCCCACGGCGCGGTGAATCCGGATACGCAGCAGTACATCAAAGGCTACATCCAATTGAAGTCGGAGCAACTCAGCGATGAATTGGGCATCAGCATGGGCGACGGCCACCTGCTCATGGAAGTGGCCACGGACTTCGTCCTTCGGAAGCACGAGGGACCCCGGGCAGGCGGACGGATCTATCTTGGGGCGCTACTTTCCGGGCGCTATCCAAGAGAGGCAATGGTGGAGGCGTTTGGCCAGCCCTTGGCCGATGCCACGCAACTTTCCCTGGAAGAAGCCGAAACGGAAATCGGCAGGGCCGCGGCCCTGATTCGTACGGGGGCAGCGGTCTACGGGAGCCAGTTTGCCATGCCGACTCCGTATCTGAACACAATGATCCCGTTGGGGCTTAGCCTCGTGCAAGGGACGGATTTCGCCACCGCCAGTCTGCAGTTCGCGCGAGCGGTGGAATTGAGCGATGACCTCGAAGACTTTCTCGCGTACATCGTTCCTAGGATGCAGGACCAACTCCCACCGGAGTAGCACGTTTTCGGTGTCCGGCGAGCGCGTTGATTCTCCAAGCACCCGCATTGATGCGGAAATTAGGAAAGGCGGTGGCATGACGGACTCGAATTCCACTGATACTCGTTGCGACTCTCACTGCGGGTGCAACGTGGCGCGCCGCGATTTCTTGAAATTAGCGGGGGCCGCCGCCGTGGGCGCACTGACTCCCTGGCGCACCGCGATGGCAGGCCCATTCTCGCCCGAGGATTTCGCTTCGCTGATCCCAGCGGACAAGAAACTCGATCCTGCGTGGGTGGCATCGCTCACGGAACGCGGCGAACCCGCGTGGCAACGCGGAGCGGCCCTTCGCTTCATAGGAATGCCCGTCGGCGGCATCTGCGCGGGGCAAGTCTATCTCGCTGGAGACGGACGCTTGTGGCTGTGGGACATTTTCAACCTGTACAGCACCGGGGTGGCGGGACACGGCACCAACGGTGAACTCTACGTAAAGCCGCTCGATCCCGTCGCGCCGTTCGCGCAGGGATTTGCGATCCGCGTAGACGATGGAAGCACAGCACAAGTGCGCACGCTTGACCATGATGGGTTCCGCGATGTTGCGTTCCTTGGCGCCTATCCCGTCGGCAACGTCCAATACCGCGATGAAGCGTCGCCAGTAGCCGTCGATCTGGAAGCATTCTCTCCGTTCATCCCGCTCAATACCGGCGACTCGTCGTTGCCCGCAACCATCATGTCGTTCACCGTCCGAAACACGAGCGCAAAGACCGTGACGGTTGACCTCGCCGGCTGGCTTGAGAATCCGGTCTGTATTAGCAGCCGCACGTTTCAATCCGGTTTCCTGCACAATCGCATCGTGCGCGACAACGGTTTGGTATCGCTGCTGTGCTTGGCCGCGCCGCACGACGAGAAGAAGAAAAAGACAGCACGCGAAGACATCGTCTTCGACGACTTTGAAGAAGGCCCCTATACCAAATGGGCGGTGACTGGCACGGCCTTTGGGGAGGAATCGATTGTCGCCTCGCAGATGCCCGCCTATCAGGGCGACGTGGGTGCGCATGGCAAACGGCTCGTCAACACGCACAACACGCGCACCGGCGGTTCCGTCCAAGACGGGGACGCGCACGTCGGTACCCTGACAAGCGAGCCCTTCACCATCGAACGGAAGTTCATCAACCTCCTTCTGGGTGGGGGCAATCATCCCGGCGAGACCTGCATCAATCTGCTGATCGACGGCAAGGCCGTGCGCACGGCAACAGGCCGCAACGACAACAAGCTCGCACCGCACAGTTGGGGCGTGGCGGATCTCGAAGGCAAAACCGCACGGCTTCAGATTGTCGATGCGTTTACAGGAGGGTGGGGCAACATCGGGGTCGACGACATCGTGTTCAGCGATCAGTCCGGGCAACGTATCGGTCCGCTGCAAGAAGCAAACGATTTTGGAACCACGGGGTTGACGCTGCTGGGGGCGTCCGACCGGAGCAGAGAGTCCGCATTCGTGCGCAACTTCGCGGGAGCCGAATCGGTGTTCGGCGCATTGAAGAGACATGGAAGGTCCGAGGTTCGAAAGCCGTTCGCGGAGAAGCCTGCCGGGGCGCTCTCCGAAACGGTGGAACTCGCGCCCGGCGCGGAAGCGACCGTCCGCTTCGCATTCACATGGCATTTCCCGAATCTTTCCTTGCGTCCGTTCAAGCAGCCGATGGGCCGACACTATGCGCAACGCTTTGCCTCCGCTCAGGACGTTGCCACCTATCTCGCCGCCAACTACGGCCGGCTCGCGAACGATACCAGGCGCTGGCGCGACACCTGGTACGACAGCACGCTGCCATATTGGTTTCTCGACCGCACCTTTGCGAACACCTCGACACTCGCGACATCGACCGTGTTCCGTTTTGCCGACGGGCGATTCTATGGATGGGAGGGCGTCGGCTGTTGCGAGGGCACCTGCACGCACGTGTGGCACTACGCCCAAGCGGTTGCGCGCATCTTTCCCGAACTCGAACGCGACACGCGCGAGCGCGTGGACTTCGGCCTGTCGTTCAACGAGAAGACTGGCGGCATCGCCCACCGAGGCGAGTTCAATGCGAATCCCGCGGACGACGGACAGGAAGGCACGATCCTGCGGGCGTATCGCGAGCACCAGATGTGCGCAGACCGCGCCTTTCTCGAGCGCAATTGGCCGCGCATCAAAAAAGCCGTGCAGTACCTGATTGACAAAGATAGCAACGCGGATGGCGTCATCGAAGGGCCGCAGCCGAACACGCTCGATGCGGATTGGTTTGGGCACGTGCCGTGGCTGGTTTCGCTATATCTCGCGGCGCTCCGTGCGGGCGAGGCCATGGCGACAGAGATGAACGATGCCGATTTCGCAAGCATGGCCAAGGCGATCCGGGAGCGCGGCGCGGAACGGCTCGTCCGCGAACTGTTCAACGGCGAGTACTTCATCCAACAGATCGACCCCGCGCATGCCGACGCCGTGGGCGTAGGCACGGGCTGCCATATCGACCAAGTCCTCGGGCAGAGCTGGGCGTTCCAGGTGGGCCTCGGACGACTCCACGACGAAGCGGCCACCCGCAGCGCATTACAGGCGCTCTATCGGTACAACTTCGCGCCCGACGTCGGTCCGTACAAGAAGGTCTATCCAAAAGGCAGGCCCTATGCGCTTGCGGGCGACGGCGGCCTGCTCATGTGCACGTGGCCCAAAGGCGGGCGCAGAGAAGAGTGGGATGTCGGTGGCGTAACGGGCTATTTCAACGAGTGCATGAGCGGATTCGAGCATCAGGTCGCGGGGCATATGATTTGGGAAGGCATGGTGCAGGAGGGACTCGCCATTTGCCGCGCTATCCACGACCGCTATCACCCGCGCTTGCGCAATCCGTACAACGAGATTGAGTGCAGCGATCATTACGCCCGTGCGATGGCCAGCTACGGCGTCTTCCTCGCTGCGTGCGGCTACGAGTACCACGGGCCGCAAGGGCATATCGGTTTCGCGCCCAAGGTGTCGCCCGAGGACTTCCGCGCACCATTCACCGCTGCCGAGGGTTGGGGCACGTTTGCGCAAACGCACGAAGGCCGTGGAATGCGCGCAACGATTGCGGTTCAGTGGGGAGTGCTCCATCTGAAAACGATTGTGCTTGCCGCTCCAGCTGGTCTCGTACTTAAGAAGGCGCGCGTTTCTCTGGGAGATAAGGTTCTCTCCACGAAGCTGGAATTCGCCGGCAACCGCGCGACAATCACGTTGGACGCCGAGGTTACAATCGAGCTGGGGCAAACCCTGTCCATCGAATTGACGTAGAAGACCGAGTAGGTAGGGATGTTTCGCCGAAACGTCCGCGGGTTGCCGTGGATTGCGGCATAATGCAGAGAGGCGCTTTCGGCGAAAGCGCCCTACCTGAGATGCGCA
>JBAZRU010000151.1:0-12014 GCA_041662805.1 Candidatus Hydrogenedentales bacterium
TTCTTCTTAAACTCGCAGATGTACCCTCCACTTGGCGTGAATCCGGCGCCATTCTCGTTCACCGATTCGCCCACGTAGTATGTGGACTTCGACGGCGAGAGCGACACCGAGGGGGTTACCGACGCCACCGTATAGGAAACCGTGTTTGACCAGAGCCCCGAGACAGTGTCCTGGGCGCGGAACGTCATCGAGCCCGCCGAGCCTGCGGGGAACGTGTATGGGATCGTCCAGGTCCCGGACGCGTTCACAGTCCCGGTCGGTTGGGCCACCACCACACCATTCTTCGTGAACTCGCAGATGTACCCTCCACTTGGCGTGAATCCGGCGCCGTTCTCGTTCACCGATTCGCCCACGTAGTATGTGGACTTCGACGGCGAGAGCGACACCGAGGGGGTCACCGACGCCACAGCTTCGACTTGGAAAGGATACGTATTGGAGGCGGTCGAGCCGTTGTATACCGTTACACTCCAGTCTGAAGTCTCCGTCCCAAAGTTTGGGTTGATCGTAATCCCCGTACTACCGCTACGACTACTCACCACACGGTTCGGGAAGTTGTTCCCCGTCGTCGTGTTGTGCAGGTTCACCGTGGCGTTTTGGGCAAACCCAGTCCCCGTGATCGTGAACGCTTGGGCACTACCTGTCGCCACGGGTGTCGAGGGGTTTACGCTCGCGATAATCGGCACCTCTTCGTCAGCAATGATGGCTATTTGCTGCGAAGCCGCCACGCTTATCATGCCATCCTGATCTCTAGCCTGGACTCGGATGGTGTACGTGCCTTCGGACGAATACGTGTGCCGAAGTGCTGGCTGCGAACTCCACTCGCTCCAGCTACTTCCCCAATTTACTCGGTATTCCAGTGTCGTGGAGGGCCACAGGCTGGTGCTCCGATCATGCGAGGCAGACGCATCAATGGCAAGGTATAGGTCGTTTTGTGCGGAGATGGCAAAATGCGCAATGGGCATTGAAGCGACGCTGAGAGCAAGGTCGGCGGCGATGTACTGAAAAAGAACCGCATTGTCTTCGCTAGCCAAATTGCTCCGTCTACCCACTACCATGTCTAAGTGATTGTAGCCTTCGAACTCTCTGTAGCGTACGTGGCCTGACGGAACCCGGAGACGAGAGTCGAAGTCCAGAAGTTCAAGGGGTTTTTTCACGCGGGTACTGCCCCACCAGCCGCTGGCCGTAGCGCAAATCTGTTCACGGTCGGAGGAAGCAAGAAACAGAGCACTCTGTAATGGAACCATCCCGTCATTGGCTGCAAAGTGCGAGACATCCTGATTTAGACTCTCAAAGCTGCACATTACTGCGCTTAGCGCGAATAGTCCCTCGTTCTCAACCAGACTAGTCGAATTGAACGGTTGTGACGCGGCGTAACCGCAATACAGTAGCAATTTGTGAGTATAGGCTGTACCTAGCGTCATGTCCCACAGGGTCGCGCCTGCGCTTCGGCCGTATTCAGGTGGTAAGTGTGTATCCGTATCGTCAACCGATGTGCATGGCCACCCCGCATCGTTGGCGCTTAATACATGGTCTCGCCTGAGCACGCCCGCAAACAAGGTACTGAGCTGGAATTCGTGATAGGGGACACCGAACATACCGGGACTGGTTCCGTCGAAGTTGTCCCATGCCAAGTCCGCAGCGCCGGGTTGCCTCCAGTCGAACTGCATGCTCAGCGCAACCATGATATCTTGCCCTGGATTCACAGAGAGCCCCGCCACGTTGATTGGAAGGCTGTAGTTTCTTCTAATCGTGTGATAGGTCCAGTCAGGGACTGCCTCAGGCGAGCCGTGATGAGGTGTGGCAAGTGTAAGAGCCGTGAGCACCTGAGCTCCTCCCTCCGGCCATTTCTCCATGAAGGCACGGGCCACCAGTCCCCCGCGGCTGTGAGCGACTATGATGAATTGGGTGTCGTCAGCTTTCGGAAACAATCCGGCATCGCGCTGCCGCTGCAATTCCTCTGCGAATTCGCGGGCATTGTTCTTTTTCCCTTTGTAGGACGCGTCGATGTCGAAGCCGACGGGGTGACCATCGCTATCGTGCTTGAACCACCACAGTTGGTACGTGTTTTGAAGGTCAAGATTTCGTTGCCACCACGCCCAGTCGATGAAGTTGTCCCACCGAGCATAACCGGGTTTCTTATAACTTCCCAAGCCGTGAATTAGGACAATAGGAATGGGACCAGAACCGGCGATTTTGTTCAGAAGCGGCTGAACAGGCGGAGGTAAGTCGGCCTTGGTGGGCAGATAAACATCGTCGAGATTAATGGCCGGAATTGAGTACTCGTCATTTTCACGGACAATGTAGGTTCCTGGTTGGTCCGCTCGGAACGAGGCGGTCTGCTCCGCCACGTCGACCGTCGCTTGAAAATCCAGCAACACCCACTGTCTGGCCAGATCTCCTTTGCGATAAACGTCGAGTTTGGTGTCCGGCGCTGGCGCCGTTGCCAGTGGAATCTTAACGATCATTGAAAAAGCAGCCTCACCAGCCACCGTCTTTGTGGGGGATGCTTCAACATCAACTGTCACGCTACCGACATAAGGGACTTCTTCCGCCAGTGTGGCCCGGATGGCCAAATCGCCGGTATCGGCGACGCGGAAAAGGAGTTCTTCTGACAAAGCTCCTGGGGGGACTTGGATGCCGCCACCTTGGTCCGTATCTACGCTGCCGCCAGCGCTACCTATCATAGCCTCTTGCCCGGAATCAACGATAATCAGGCTAGGGCATGTCACGGTATCTTCGTCTCCGACGGCAGCAGCATATAGAGTTACCGCGTATTCCCCGGAATCAATGTATTCGTGGACGGGGTTTTGCTCCTCGCTCGATGTACCATCACCAAAGTCCCACCGCCAAAAGGAGAGAGCAGCATCACCGACTTCTGAAAGGTTCGTAAATTGCACTGTCAGAGGAGCGATGCCGTTTGACCTGTCTACGGAAAATGCGGCCTTGACCGTTAGAGGTCCATTAGAAACAACGAGGTTCACAGCGGTACCGGGCGCCACTGAACTTCCCGCCGGAGGCATCTCGCTGATAACATTTCCTGCAGAAACCGAGGCGCTGTACTCCGTGGTTACTGTACCGACCGTGAGGCCCTCGTTCGAGATGGTAGTCTCCGCCGAGGATTGAGTCATGCCGACCACATCCGGGACGCCCACAGACAGAGGTCCCATCGAAACAACTAAGTCTACCGTGCCGCCCGGCAACACCCTCGCAGTAGCCGCGGGGTCTTGGCTAATAATATTACCGGATGGAACCGTGGCGCTATGGGACTGCGTCACAACGCCTACTACAAGCCCGGCCGTCGTGATCGCCGATTGCGCATTGACTTGGGTCATCCCCACGACGTTCGGGACACTGACCGGTGATGATGATGGAGGGCATCCCATATGGGAAAGCGAAAAGGCGACTAGAGCGAGCAAAACAATAGCATGCGAGAACTTTACAGTGGACATGAATTTCCCCCTTTGCACTGCCATCTCATCGCTATTCAGCTCTCTGGAATCCCCCAAATCAACATCTATAGTATATACTCTTTCCATGGGGTCTTAGGGTGTCAAAAATACGGTCTTTGCGGGACGCTCCGTAAGCCCGGCTTGAAGCACCCAAGCGTGTATCAGCTTGCACCCCGATGCCGCGAGTCACCTGCGGCACCTGCCTTCCTTCCGCTCCGAGCGCCTATATCCTACAATTCGTTACCCATTCACAGGTACTCAGCTAAGCGCAGGCCGGTCAGACAATGCAATTCCCTAGAAGACTATGTCCGCGTCAAGAAGCTTCTGTAAATAGCCCTTGGTGCTCAGTGATCCCCAGTTTTGAGAAAAGGCGATAGTTAAAGGTCGTACATGGTGTGACTCCGTCTAAAATGGCCTCGAGTAGGAAAAGTCAAGGTCACCCGGAGGGTATTCACCATGTACGAGCCGAGCAAGATCCTGGCATGGCTGGTCGCCAATGTCGAGGGTATGCGTCTTTCTCGAAGCAAGACGATGGCGGCACTTGTGAGTGCTGCGATGCTCATGAGGGGAGTCGGAGTATTGGCTTTGGGACGGGCCATGTCGGGGGAAATATCCGCCAAACATTGCATCAAGCGGGTTTGGCGCTTTCTGAGAAATGAGCAATTTGAGACCGAGGCGCTATTCGGGGCGATGTTTCGCTTCTTACGTCCGCCGACCGGACGGACCATCGTTCTGGCGGACTGGACGGATTTGGACCCATTTCAACAGTTGGTGTTCTCGTTGCCTCGGGACGGCCGTGCGCTGCCTTTCTTATCGATAACGATTCGCAAGGGGACAACGGAGTAAGAAAACAAAGGGGCTATGGTTCAAGCAGAAAAGCAGGCGCTGGAGATGCTGGCCCGGATGTGCCCCAACGATATCCACCTCATCATGGTTTCCGATCGCGGATTCGGAAATGCCCGGTGGCTCGCGGACATTCGAAAGAGGGGATGGCACTTTGTCCAGCGATTGTCCAGCATTCATCACGTGAGCGTCGAGCACTATATCGGTACTCTTGGCGAAATGGGGATACGGCGAGGAGGAAGGGTACGCGACTGGGGTTGGGGCACGATGAATGAGCAAGAGTATGGGCCTGTTCGACTGATAACCGTGTTTGAACGGGAATCGGAGGAAGTATGGTATCTCGTAACCGACCTCGAATATGAAGCTCCTGCCGAACTCGTGCGCGTATACAAAAGAAGGATGTGGACCGAAGCGATGTTCCGCGACCTCAAGAATCGGGACTGGGGATTGGGGCTTGACCACGTACGGCTATCACAACCTCAACGGCATGACCGCCACTTCGCGGTTATTGCACTGGCATACGTACTGCTGGCCGCCTTTGGCGCTATCGCAGAAAGACTGAAGCGAGACCGCCAAATGAAGGCAAACACACGCAAAGATCGAGTTATGAACCTGGCCCGAATCGGGAGCCATTTCCTCCAAATCTACTATTGCCCTCTCGATGACGCATTCCAGGCCCTTCAACAACTACCTACATGAAACTGGGGAGCACTGAGACCACGTTCTGCCCCCCCTTGGGAGACGGTTGCTTCGACAGCGGAGGCAAGTTCAAGGTGGTCACCTCGCTACATCTGGCAGGAGATGGAGTAGACCCTGACCTCGCCGTCGTGCTCACCTCTGCGGGAGCGTCTGCGCTCACGGTCTAGGAGGTCGGCAGGCTCACTGATGGCGTGTATAGAGTGATCATATCGCTCCGACACTGCTTAAGTTGGTGAGCTTATGGATGGTGGTCAATAGTGCGGGAGGTTGTCATGGCGTCGTGGAGAATCTACCACCGAATGTCAATGATAAGCCCGATACGCTTCCTGGACACCCAGAGTCACTCAAGGAACAACCGTCGCCCTGGCTTACTAGGTCGTCGAGCACAAATGAACGTGTAATATGCACTACTGTTCGTCATGGGAGTCTCACTCCGATCAACGTCTCCCGCCGGAACACACGGGCACAGCCCTGCACCCTGGAGCTTCTGCGGCCGACTGTCCCTCCAGCGCGTGTGTTTACCTGGGAACGTTGGGAATAGAGCCAGAGTGGGGAAGGGAACGTAGCTCAACTTCTGGCAGGCTCTACCGGTGTCCGCTCGATGTGAAGGTTGATTGAGACCGGCGCATGCTTGCTCGGGTCAGGCTTGTTCATTCCGAGATGGTCCGCAATCTGCTGCAAGGCCTGAAGCTTAGGGTGCAGCTTTATGCGAACCTTGCGCGTTGTGGTCTGGTTACCTGCTCGGTCGACGAATACGTCCTCGGTGACGCTGAGCTCCTGGATGCAGCCTCGCTGCTCGGGCGTAAGCGCCTCGAAGGACTCCAGGGTCATGACGCTGCCATCCCATTGGATGATACCGGGCAGGTCGGTGAACGCGACTTTGCCGAGTTCGTTGAGCACGCGCTCGACGGTCATCTCCGCCTTCTTGAGGGCCGGCGCACGCAACGAAGTTAGGTACGCTGCTACTTTGGTGAGCTTGAGGAGTTGGTGAGCGCGCTGCCCGGCGTAAAGAGAGGTCGAGTTGTAGGCCTTCCGGTACGCTTCGGCCGCATTGTTGAGCTCCACGTAGAGTTCGACAAACCGCTGCTGCTTGAGAGTGAGAGGGGAGTTCTTGGGCAATTGTAACCTCCGCGAGGCCGGCATCCGACCACGCATAGCCTTTCTTTAGCCCCAGCACACACGCAAGGGGCTACGCCAATTATCACAAAGAAGCAGAACCATTCGGCTTCTGAAACAGGACCTAGGGTTTATTGTCTAACACCGCAAAAGATGTATATGTCTGAATACCCGATAGAAGATGTAGGATGCCATTAGAGCGGATAGCCTCTCGAGTCCGCTCAGCAGGTTAGGGGAGTAAGGTAGCATATACTTCCGCTGCGCTCCATCCTTCGCGCCTAACCTAGGTTCGCTGAGATGACATCTGTACCTCGTTCTGACAGGCGAAAGGAGATGAGCGCGCTCAAGGCTGTCATTATTGCTATTTCGCCATGACCGCCCCGTGTAAGGCGAGCACCGGCTCGGCGCTCAAGGCTCCCAGGATGTCCCAGGATCGACGAACGGATTGTGGGTGTTTGAACGATGCCCGCAGGAGAAGATCGCGGCGTGGCGGGCAGCCAGGAGAATGAGAGCAGACACAACCGAGCCGGGTCGTGGTGTTCCATATAGTGGTGACTACAAAAGATGTACTTGTGAACATGACATTTCTCCAGAAACTGCGTCAGAATCTGTCTAGCTCGTGGCGATTCCCATAAGCTCGCTAGGCTGCCTAAGTCTCGTCTCCGCCCCGGGCATTCAGCGTACGCTATTGAGACCCCATTACGGTTGGCCATCAGTTCTGCCCCTCGGGGAACGCCGGCCACTTCACGTCGTGGTCTCGGCACCATGCAGTGACTTGCTTGACGAGAAAAGCTCCGGGCGCAGCCAAGGGCCCGAGGGACTTCATTTGTCGCTGATGGGAGTCGGCGCACATCTCGACGTAGTGTATGCGGTCTTCCAGGAACGCCCACCCGTCCTGGGTCTGGTAGAGCGTTCCCGCAAGGTCGTACCACCACGCTTTCCATTTGGGCTCGCTCGTGGCCTTCAAGATACGCAAGGTCATGCTCTGGACCAGGGCTTGGGTCCCAAGATTCCCCTCATCGCAAGTAGCGGCAACAGCCGCGTCCCCCTCCGTCGGAGGGACAGTGCCCTCCATGCTCGCCGCGGCATTCATAAGGTAGGCTTGGAGTCGGTCGCCCTTCTCCTTGTGCTCCTCAGGAGTTATGTCTCGAGTGGGGGAGGCCGGGGCCGGATTCTTCTTCCGATTCCCGGAGCCCCCCGAACCAATCGCCGAAACTAGATTCTCCGCGACCGGCACCGCGGGGTCGGGCGCGGGCGCGGGGGGAGGTACTGGTATCGGCGATGGTACGGGTACGGGAACGGGTATCGGTAATGGTATCGGTAATGGTAGGGCGCCCTTTGGTACAAGTGTGGGCGCCCCTAGGTACGAATTATTTGTACCGGGTACATCCTGGGTACACTCTTGGGCGCCCAAAAGTGTACCCGGGTCATTCTCGTGTCTTGAATTCGCTTCGTAAGCCACCTTAGCCTCAAGTTTCTGCTGGTTGCTGAGCCTCGTGAAAGACGGCAACGCCCCATCAGCGAAGTACAATCCTGCCCGGGCAAGGGACCTGTGTACGGAATCTTCTGCGTGCTCCGACCATCCGTGGACAATAAGGCGGTGCTTCTCTGACTCGTCGAGCCACCCTGAGCCTACAAGAGCTTCCACCATTGCGTTGGGGTCACCTTCATAGTCAATACCCTCGGCGATAGCCAGGTTACTGACTCTCCCGACGTTCCCTGGCTTGGCGTAGTTGTAGGTGAAATGCCATAGGGCCTCAAGGAGACCGGCGGAGGCGTATGTGGGCATCCCCAGGCGGCGAGCCAGGTCTCTGTTCTTCGGATGCTGGAATGTTCCCTTCTTCACTGACACCTCCACTCTCTAAATAGCCTCGTCGCGTCTCCTGCCACTTGGGCGACTCCCGCGATAGCTTCGGGCTTCACTGCTGCCGCCAATAACGGGAATCGTAGCTTCGATAACAAGATCTTTGACTTTGTCAGCGCTGACCATCTCGAGCAAAGCCAGTATGGTCGTTTTGAATCGCCAAGTACCTCTTTTGCGGTATTGATTGGCATTTCTATCCCTTTCCTTTTGAGGCGGGACAATCATTAATCTACGATAATTGCGCGGATTTGATTTGTCTCGCAGCGCTCATGACGCGCTTTACTCGACAATTCTACTACATAAGTTGTATCCGTGTCTACCGTCCTCTTTTTTCTCTCGAGCGAGAGGCCTTTCGACGTTAAGTGAATTTGTCGGCTCCGTGGGTTTCCCCCTAACGCCATGACAGTCCGTTCATCGGGCAGTTAGGAGCCGACCTTTCTTTTCTGTCTCGACCGAAATGGCCATTTGCTTACAACTTGCGGTCGCGGTGGTTTCTTGCCCGGTGATGGTAGCTGCTTAGCCTATCGTGGCTTTTTACCGGATGGTCCTCGAAGAACGCCGCGTGGATACACACATGCCGATGCACTAGGGCGGACCCGCGGACTTTCAGTCCGCATAGAGTTCATATCGATGCCCCGCAAGCGCATTGATTCTGATCGAACGGTCAGTACGCGCGTGTACTTCGCACGGGAGTTCGTTGTTCTTTGTCGCCGCTATCCGCAGCTCTTGCAGGGCTCGGATACAAAGTGCTGCGGTTAAACGTGGGCGTAAAGCTGAATACTTCAGACGACTGTCCTGCCACGTCAAATCCACTTCCACACCTCCCCGGGCACGTAAACCTCAAACATGCGAGTGTCACTGAGTGGCCAGAATCTGCTCCTATGGGACGTCTTCTAGCTCAAGGAGACGCGAACGACCTGCTGCGAAGGTGAACATCCGGCGGGGTAGCCTCGAAGCACCTGAGTTCGTGACGAGTTAGCTGCTAGCGTGTCTGAACAGGTCGTGCCGCGACGAGTCCCGTAACATAGGCAAGCCTAACGCCCGATGATGTGTCGACGTTGGCGTGCCGCGTGACTTCACTCGCGAGCTTAGGGGTTATCTCGCACCCTGTAATCCCAGCATCTCATACTTGGAGGGGCTGAGTTAGAATCCAAGATTCGAGAACATCATTCCCATACAGAGCTGTGGAACGACTAGGTGAATTTGAAGTTCAGGCTCCCTCTTGCGATTTACCTGGGTACTCGGAAGTCGTATAGGTACTGTCCTTTTTCGTGAGGAATTGAAGATACCCCGCATCGACCTCTCTCAACACATCACCCACCTCTTCCCCCGTCTCTACGCACGTCACCATCACCGCTTGCCCCGGCCAGGGATTTGCCAGCCTGCACACGTTCCCCGCCAGCGACTTCACCGTAACGCTTACCACACGGTCCTTCGTCCGTGTTGCACTCACGACAAACGCGCCCTGGGCGCCCATATTCTCGAAGCCACCTTCGAAGTCGCCGGGCACGGTGGGGAAGACGCGGACCACGCCCGTGTGGGACTGAAGGAGGTTGTCGATATTGAGGCCGTCCTCGGGCTTATAGATGCCGAGGCGGCGGCGGACGGTGGTGAGGTAGCCCTGGTGGGGTTTCCAGACGTTGATTTTCGCGAGGGTGCGCTTGGCGAGTTCGAGCTGCTCGGGCGGGGAGTCGAGGCCAATGTCGTTGCCCCAGAAGACGGCGGTGAGGGGCACGGCGATGTTGAACTCCATGGGCGGGGCACCGGCGACGTCAGTGAAGATGGGGCCTTCGGGAGTGTCGAAGGTGGGGTAGGGCGGCATCTTCTCCGCTATGTCGCGCCAGCGAGTCGCCTCGTCGCCGTCCTCGCCGAGCAGCCGCGCGGCTTCGGCGGCGGCGCGGAGGTGGTAGCGGATGAGGGTGATGCCAGACTGGCTGTCTTTGTTGAATTCGAGGTTGGCGGTGATGCCGCGGTGCTCGGGGGATACGGTCGGGAAGACGTGGTAGAGGCCGTCTTCCTCCAGCTTGAGGTACTCCGCGTAGAAGCGCGCACCCTCGCGGAGGACGGGCCACGCGCGGTCACGGAGGAATTCCCTGTCGCCGCTGAACTGGTAACGTAGCCAGAAGGGCCGCGCGAGGAGCGCGGTGATTTCCATACTCTGCTCCCAGGTCATGTGCGTGTGGATGACGGTACTTGCCTTGAGGGGGTAGTGGACGAGGGGGTACATGGCGCCCGCGCAGCCGTAGACCTCGCGTGCGTTGGCTTGGGCCATGGGGAGCATCGTGAAAATCATGTCGTAGTAGGGCGCGAGCGAGTCGAACTGGCGCAGCGTGCAGGGGCCGGTCGCATCGACCTCGTTGAAGTGGAAGTCTGCATGCCAGCGTCCTGAATCCTGGATGCAAAACTTGGTGCTGTCCACGGAACACAGTGCCACGTCGCCGTAGTAACCCGCCGGTCGCACGGCATAGGGTACGCCACCCCAAGCCTGGTCGAGGCTGAGCTTACCATCCGCAGACCAGGCCCTGGCGCGCGGGCGCGTCTCGTATTCCGCCAGTTTCGCGGCGTGTTCCTCCCAGAGGGCGTCTGGGCCTCGCGACATGGCGTCCTTCAACGTCACCTGCGCGTGCGCCAAGGCGTCGGGCGCGTCTTGCGTGGTGGCAACGGTGGCGTAGAGGGTGAAGCTGGCCGGAAAAGCGGTACTGGAAATTCCCCCCTCCATCGTTAGCGTCGCCGCGGCGCCGGGGGATTCGTTGATGGGCGTGAAGCGCTTGAAGGTGGCGTGGTCCAGGCGACCCTCTTTCTCGGCGACCATGGGCGTGCCGAGCCCGGGGGTGTTCTCCCGTGTCTCGATGGCCGCCACACCGTCATCCAGGCGCGCCGCCAACACGCTCTGAAATCCATCGGGGAACGTTTGCTCGGCGGGAAAGTTCTGAACAACCCATGCGGTCCCGCCATCGAAACCGGCACGCGGCGCAGGAAGCACCTCGAAGTCCATCGGTGATTTGCCGTCCCCGAGGGTGGGATGCAGCTCGCCGCCTGGAACGATGGTGTCCTGGTGCCGCCAGAGTCGAAAGGCCATGTCGGCAGGTGCCAGGCCCGAGGCTTCACCGCGTAGCACGATGATGTTGCGGACGGCGCTGACGAACAGGTGCAGGCGCAGTTTCTTTTCGCCGTACTCCGCCGTGAGTGTCGTGCCGCCGCTCTTCTGCTCCATCTGGAGTGTGCCGCCACCTTTCAGGAATGGCAATAGCACAATCATTTGGCCTGCCGGCTTGGGACAGGGGAAGTCGTAGTGGTTATAGGCGGTGTAATACGCTGCTCCATTGAGCACGCTCTTGTCACCGGCCTTGGCGCTCGCCTTGATCTCCGCCATCGTGATAACGGGCTGTTCCGGCGGCAGGCGGCGGTCCCAGATGTCGCTTTTGCCGATGCTCAGGGTCGGGGCGGTGTCCGGCCCCCACAGGATGATGCCAAGAGTGTCGTTCTGCAGGCGGTGGTCGCCGGGTTCGAGACCGAGGACCGATGGCTGCGTCTGTGCCAGGGCCGACTCCTGTCCGAGGAGCGCGAAACAAATCACTAGAGCGGCACGAAAGACGGGAATAGGAATCTTGGTCACTTACAATTCCTCTGGTTATCAGGGGCAAGAAATGGTCGGGACCTACAGGACTAAAGGAACTTGCCTACAGCAACAAATCCTCCTAATCCTACAAATTCTGTCCCAATATACGTCCCCGTGCGCTGGAAGTCGAGAAGGGTTTCGTCCGACATGACGTAGCCGACGATGACTGGCTCTTGGGTGGCCTTGAAGCCGGAACGCATCGCAGCCAGGGCGCTCGCCTTACTCTCTTCAAGAATAGTGATGGGCAGGTAGGTGCGGTTTCCAGGCAACGATTTGCATGCCGAGATATGTGCCTTCCCTACCTGCTCCTCAGTGACAGGGTCTACGGTTCGCGCTTGGGTTGAGGCGGCAACGGGACTGAATCTCGGGAATGGCCTCTTTTTTCCCATCCGCGCTGGGCTGCGAGTCTTCCGACGGTGGCGGC
>JBAZRU010000152.1:0-12010 GCA_041662805.1 Candidatus Hydrogenedentales bacterium
CACTTCCATCGACTGCGGCTTGCCATCGACTACTTGCAGCACTTTCAACGTGCTGCCGTTCAGCGCAATTGTCTCGCCTTCCGTAAACCCAAACCGCTTGCTGCGAACGATTTCCATGAATTCCCCATCCGTAAGCGATCCACCCACGGACGTGAGTACAAAGCAATTCTCCCCCGTCCGCGTCAGCTCATGGTCTGTGGTCGCCGTGGACAGCGCATGCCAAGACGCCGGCCGGCTTTGGCCAAACGCGCTTCGTATGAGCGGCGGGTACATGCACATCAACGGATTGTCCACCGTCAATACGAAGACGTGCTGCTCTCCTGCATTCTCGTCATTCATGCAGGTAGCCAGCGAATTGTCGATCATCCAATTGTTCAGAATCGTGGTCGTCGCCGAGTAGGCCGGCCACATGAGCGGCGAGAAGACCAAGTGTAACCCTGCCATCGCTCCGCACGCCAAGCCATACGCCGTCCTCTGTCCGGGCACGCGCGTCTGCCACCAGTGCCGCAACACAACCGCAACGACGGCGCTGCCCGCCAGCGTCGCTGCCGTCAACAGCCGATTCATCGGGACTGTCGCCGCCATCGGCAGCAGCGACAACACGCCCGCGGGAATCATCCAGCGCAGCGCCAGCCGTTCTCGCTCGTCGAGGCCTTTCCACGACCGCTTCAGCAGCCAAGCGAAAAGAAGCAATCCTGCAATCCCAGACAACACAATCAGGCTGCGCGTGCTGGGAAACAGCACCCACGGATCCAATTGGGTGGACATCAGCACGCCGCCCGCGAGCGCCAACATACGCTCCGTGATCATCCGCATATACTCAATGGGCTCGCGCATCGGGTCGGCGTAGATCCCCGAACCAAACACGCCGTACCCCATCAGTTTATACGCCACTAGATACACGCCGGCCATGGCTGTCGCGGGTGCTACCGAGAGGGTGCGAAGCGCGAACGAGTCCCTACGCCCGAACAATTCATAAGCCCCCGTATACGCCAACACACCCAGCCACGCCTCGCCTCCCAGCGCTCCCGTGGCATAGCCAAGCAGCGACAACGGCAGCCCCGGTTTCCACCCATCCTCGCGCCAACGCACGTGGGCCCATACTCCAAACAAAGGCCCCACCGTCGCGGTCAGTGCATTCACATTCGCCAGCCATACCGCGGGCATCCAATGCGAGGCGTTCACGGCAAAGAGCAACACGGCCAGCGCCGCTGTCCCTTCGGGCAGCACCCGGCGCGCCAGCAGTCCCCAAGCCACGATCATCAGCAGGTACCAAATCAGCGAGTGGACATGCCACCCTGCTGCATTGGCTCCAAACAACTGATAGTCGAGCCACAGCGATGCGGATGAAAGCGGGCGGAAGAAGCGCATCTTGAAATCAGGTAGGGTCCACCAAGGATGCGGCCCTGCCGCGATGAACGGCGCCATCTCCTCCGCCGAGCCCGTCCCAAACGTGAACAACTCCAACGTCGTCGCCGGGGCGTCTCGTCCCTCCAGCGTCGAAAGAAGATAGTAATCGTCAACGAAAAAGCCCAACCCCAGGCCCGTTGCCGTCAGACAACTTGCCGCTATGAGCGGAAATGCCAACATCCTCCAAAAACTCTGACCTCGTTTTGACGGGCGCTTCTCCTGCGTCTTTTTTAATACCACGTTCTAACCAGCTTTCCTATTTCTTTGTACTACTGTAAACTGCGCGACGTCATATAATGACTCGTGCCCAGTTCGCAAGGATTCAAAATAATACTAAGTCGATTATTTTAATAGATTACTGCCCTCGTTTTCAAATTCGCTTCGCTTGTCCAATCTTTTCACAGCTTACCCCGTTCTGAAAGGCGCTCTCGTGACACTCCAGGGATTCACCCGCTTTTCCTTCACGCACGACTGCGAGACCCGCACCGTGTTTCGAAAGGGGTCCGGTCCGGGAGTAGTCGTCATGCACGAAATCCCCGGCATCATCCCCGAAGTGCGGACGTTTGCCGAGCGTGTGGCCGGCGCAGGGTTTACCGTATTCGTCCCCCTCCTGTTCGGCACGCCTGACAAGCCCTTTTCGAAATCGTACATGGCAGGCCAAATGATGCGCGCCTGCATCAGCCGCGAATTCGCGCTGCTGGCCGCCCGCAAATCCAGTCCTATCACCATCTGGCTGCGCGCGCTGTGCCGACACGTACATGCCGAACTTGGCGGCAAAGGCGTTGGCGCGCTCGGCATGTGCATCACCGGCAACTTCGCTCTTGCCCTCATGGTCGACGATGTCGTCATGGCGCCAGTGCTGAGCCAACCGTCGCTACCCATTTCGCTTGGCTCGGCACGCCGCCGCGCCCTCCACCTCTCCGACGAGGACCTCGACACCGTCAAGCGCCGCGTCGCTGCTGGCGTCTGCGTCCTCGGACTCCGCTTCACGCACGACTCCCTGTGCCCGCCTGAACGCTTCCAAAGGCTCCGCGACGAACTCGGCGACGGATTCGAAGGCATCGAACTCGACTCATCCCCTGGCAACTCCTTCGGCCATCCCCTCGACGCGCACTCGGTGTTAACGCGGCACCTCGTCGACAAAGAAGGACAGCCAACCCGAGGTGCGCTTAATCGCGTCCTAGCCTTCTTCCACGAACACCTGTCTTCCACAATTCCGTGACGCGATATCGTCCACTGACTCCTCTGAAACTATGAGCTCACTGAGTCCCATCTTCGTCCTTTAGGACCCTTTGGTCCCTTAGGTCCTTTTCCCCGCATCCCGCCTTACCACCCCAAAAGACCATTGACCCCAACACGCTATCGCCCTACAATCGCCGTGATCCTGCCACCGCTTCTCGCCAAATGCGCAACGACACAGGGGGGCTCATGTCTACTTTCCCGCTTCGGCAATTCGCAGGTTCCCGCATCTTTACACCAATCCTCTGCGCGCTGCTTCTCTCTCTGCCTGTCGCAAGTCCGGCCTTCGCGCAAACCGTGGAAGTTGTAGTCGCAAAAGACCCCGCGCCCCTTGAGCAATTCGCCGCAACCGAGTTGCAACGCTATCTCGGCAAGCTCTTCAACGTCTCCGCCACCATCGTCCCGGTGCCAACCGCTGCCTCTGACTACCGCTTCTTCATCGGCACGGCGCCCCACTTGCCTTCCGCGGTGATCGAATCGAAGCCCCTTCCGGCGCTTAGCGATCAGGGCTTTCTATTGCGCGCTAGAACCGTTTCCGGCAAACCCTCGCTTATCATCGTCGGCGGCAGTCCCGTGGCGACGATGTGGGGCGTGTACGACCTCGTAGAGCGCTACGGCGTACGCTACCTCCTTGACGGTGACGTCTTCCCCGAACCCGCCGCGGCCTTCTCGCTTCCACAACTCGACACCGTCGTCGAGCCAGTATTTCGCATTCGCATGTGGAAGACGATGGGCGACTTTGCCATGGGCATGGAAGGGTGGGGGATGGCCGACTATCGCCCCTTCCTCGACCAGTTAGCCAAACTCAAATTCAATCGTATCCGCATCAGCAGCGGCCCGACGCAACCCTTCCTCGAGATGAAGGTCCCAGGCATCGAACGGCAGACCGCTACCCTTTGGTACGGCGAACATTTCCCCATCACCGACGACATGCCCGGCCGTTCGCTTTTTGGCAATGAAAAGGAATTCTGGAACCCCGACCTACCCGCACCCGATGCAGGCCCCGGACCCATGGTTGAAGCGGGCGTCCGCCACACCCACGCGTTGGTCGCCTACGCCCATAGCCGCGGACTCGACTCTAACTTCGTCGGCGCGGTCACCGATTTCCCCAAGGAATACGCCCCCGTCGTGCCCGGCGCGCAGACCATCAACCAACTTGGACAACTCACCGTCGGACCCGGTCCCTCGGTCCTCCCGGACAACCCGGAATTGAAGGCCATCGCAGGCATGGTCCTGCGATCCATTGTCGACACCTATCCCGAAGTCGACACGTACGGATTCCCTGTCGGAACGGAATGGCCCAGTTGGGTCGACCTCTACGAATGGTCGTGGAAGCAACTCGACACGCGGTACAAGTTGAATGAAGTCACCACGCTCGACGCCGTCCTACAGGCCGCCGGCCGTCGCACGGAATTCACGGGTGGTGCCGAGCGCGCGGTCAATCACGTCAAAGGCGACTTGGCGGGGCTCTGTTTCTTCGACATTCTGCGCACCGATCCCAACATACTGCCGCCCAGCCAAAAACCAAACCCGACGATCATGTATTACGAGATTTCCGAGGAACTGTTCCCAATCCTATCGAGAATCCTGCCCAGCGGCTCCGAGCTGTCCATTGTCCTCGACTACACCCCCACGCGCGTATTGCGCCGGAAAGACGTTATTAAGACCGTTCCAGAGCCAAAAGTGCCCACAATTCTCGCCTTAACGCTTCAAGATGATGGCGTTGGTGTTCCCCCGCAACTGACTACCGGGTCGATCCACACGCTTGTGACCGCCATGCGCGAGGCGCGCCTCTCCGGATTCTGCACGCGCCAATGGATGATCAGCGACCTCGACCCCTCCGTGGCCTACCTCGCAAAGGCCGCGTGGGACCCCACCGCCACACCCGAGGCGGCCTACCGCGACCAGGTTCGTGCAGTTTGCGGCGAAGCTGCCGTCGAACCCATGCTCGAAGCCTTCAGGGAAATCGAAAAAGTTACCATCGACATCGAAACGCATGGACTCGGCCTCGGCTTTCCCGTGCCCAATCTGATCATCCGGCACTGGTCTCCCGGCCCCATGGACCCCGAACTCGCCGAAGACCGCGAAGGATACCGGCGTGCTATCGCCGCCGTCCGCAAAGCGCCCGAGCCTGCCACGGAGGCTGGCCGCGCCTATCTCCGCTACTGGGTGGGTCGTCTCGAATTTGGTATCGGATTCTTCGACACCATCGAGGCCGTCAAGCGTGCTGCTACCGCCGAACAAGCGGTCATCGACGCCAAAAAGAGCGGTAACGACCCCGACCTCACGTCGAAGAATGCGGAGGCATTGAAACTCGCCAACGAGGCAACACAGACCGCATTCAACGCCATCGACGCGCTGGCCAAGGTCGCGAAAAACCGCACCGACCTCGGCGCTGTCGCTACCATGGCTGAATACATCTTCCGCCCGCTCCAACGCAAGGCACTGTCCATGCCAGTAGAATAGCCAGGACTTTCACCTGAGAGACGGGTCGTGATTCGGAGCGATTCTGCGGTGAATTGCAGTACTCCCCAAGGCAAGCGAGCCTCCGGTGCGCCGGGCAGTCTCTTGCTAATATGTGAATTGCCATTATTGTAATTCGTAAAACGCGTAATAATACTTGTTGTAATTATTCGCAATTTAGGCCATTAATTCCCCCTTGTCTCCCGACCCGGGACCAAACGCCCCAGCAGTTCTTGTGGCTCGAAGGCCGGCACCCTCACTCCGCAATCTGCATTTCCCCGATGCCGGTTCTCTATTAAGAGCGCGACGTAACTTTGGTTTCGTCGTCGTCATGTGGCTTTGTCGAAAGTTCATTTCCTAATCCAAGCTATCGCTAGACTTACGATTTTATTGTTTTGTCAAACCGCATAATCCTTGTTTTGTCGACGCCTCCATCCTCTCTCCCGAGATTGGTCCCCAATTGCACGTCCACCGAATTTGGGTATAATAGAAATAGCGACTTCGCGAATCGCCCTGTTGCGCTCGTGAGTCACCCAAAATCCCGCAAGTCTAGTGTGAACAATCTGCCAAGAAGGAGGTAGGTATTTACTTGACAATAGTTCTTTCTTGCTCTAGCCTGAATAGCTGAGGGGAGCTTCGGAGAACTCAGTTGCCTTCTTCGCCATGCTTCGAAGAGGGAACGGAGTGGGGGGTGCTCACCACATCCGGATCAGGGGCCACGTGCGAAGTTTTCCACAAGTGCCGCTTCGCATCGTCACTCGCCTGAGGGGGTAACCATACCAGACCAAGTGCCGTAACACGTCTATCAGGGGACTTCCAAGGAGATTGTGCTTTATGAGAAATACCGAGTCGTTTCTATCGGTGGGATTGAACGCGTTGCTCTCTCCATATTCGGGAAAGGAATCCACGCTACACTATCGAGTTGTCTTGCGAGGATGGCAAGCTGGGAATTGGATATGGCTTGAAGTGCCCGAAGATTGCGAGAAGCTTCCACTGCTGCTTGAAGACCACATGTGCATATTGCGATTCATGCACGACGGACAGGCATGCGCTTTCACCGCACGTATTCTTCAAGCGTTGAATTCCGATGGCGCTACGCGCTTTTCGGGTATGCGCGTGTCATGGCCAGACACGGTCAAGACCGTTGAAGTGCGGAGGAGCCCGCGTGTCGCGATAAGTTGCCCTTGCCTGGCGATTCTCCCTAACAAGTCGCAAGCGAGATGCGCGATCAGGGACCTCAGCGAGGGCGGTTGTTCCATTGCATGGCAGGAAAGCTCTCAGCCGCCAACCAACGGACAAATGCACCTGACGTTCACTTTGCCAGGCGGCATCGCCGTAGACAGGGTCCTAGTGACGGTGCGTGCTGCTCGCGAGGGTGCTGGCGGCTGGACCCTCGGATGCCAGTTCGGTTCCATGGATGAAATTGTCTACAACAATATTCGGCTGGCCTTGGTCGCCTCGCTTGAATCGATGCGCGCGAGCCAAATTGAAAGAGCCGTTATCCTGGAAAGCAGCCCAGACGCCGCAAGGTTGCTCGTTGCCGCGCTGCGGGAAGAGAGGTTCGAAGTGGTAGTCGTCTCCCATCTGATAGATGCCGCGTTCTGGCTGGGCAGCGCGCGCCCGCACGCTTTCTTTATCGGCTTCAATCAAAAGGAGCTGCCCGTCGAGCAACTCTGCCGTATCGTCCGCGAAACGCCAAGTTTTGGCAGGCTTCCCCTGTTTGTGTACGGTGGAGAAGACGCGGAACTGGGACGAAAGGTCAAGAAGGAGGGGGCCACGGCCTACTTCACGACTGCCGCCAAGGCGCGTGGCGCCTTGAAGCTGATCGCGAGAGACCAAGACGATCGAGATGCCGCCGTGAGTTGAAAGGCACAACGGCGTTGCCTCCTGAGATCGATTTCACGAAGTCCATGCGTTGTTCTCTGGGCGCATCGCCTTCGGAAAAATAGCGCACATCGCTGCAATTCCCCGCGCCGGAAGGGACTCCTGCCGGCGCGGGCCATTGCAGGCACTTATTGCTCGTATATCTCTAGTTCGGCGATGCACATCTGGCTCCCCTCCTGATCGGGGCCATTCGGCGTGACGGCCTCCACGCGGATATATTGCACGGTCTGCGGATCGAGACTATGCTCGTGCGTGCCGCCCTTACACTCGCGAACATGCGCGATGTTTGCCCAGGTCTTGCCGTCACGCGATACGTGTACCTTATACTCCGTTGGATAGCCGGGCTTGTCGGGCGCCAGCCCTTCGAAGTGAATAACGATGCGTCCCACCTGTCGCTCAGACTCCAAATCCAGGTGATACATCCAGGCCCATTCATTCCCCCCGCACGCATACGTGGAGGGAATGCCGTCGTTGGCGTAGTGGGCAAAATGGAACCCGCTCGAAGGCAGCGTATGATCGCCCGTGACTCCAAGGAGCTGGCCTGGCTTTCGCCACGCTATATTTCCGGGCGGCACGGCCTGCGCTTCGGATAGGCCCGGCGCTTCCACATCGGGATGCGGACCCGCGAGCGTTACCTTGATGATCGTGTCGACCGGGTCGGCTTCGATTCCAAACAAATCTACGGTCAACTCCTGGTCTTTCTGATCGAAGTTCATGGCCGTTTCCGAATTCATGCAGGCCACGGAAACCACACGCTGCGCGACAGGTCCAACCGTCAGTACGTTGCTCTCGGGCTTCCCCGTCTTTCCCATCGGCGTCTTGAGCAGGTGGAGATAGATGGCGTCGCGAGCGACGTTGATCGTGCTGTATCCCCACGGCTCGCTGCGCAACGGCCCGGGGTTCACTTGCGTATACGATTCGTGGAGTGGGGGATGGCCAGCCGGGTTCGCCCACTCGGCCATCTTGCGGTGAACCGCCATCAGCGGCGACGCATCGAGACCGGGCAGCTTCCCATCTTCACCAACTCCCGTGACCAGTGTCGGCGAGTGATCGATGTTCGCAATGTTCCCTTCGGCAATCAACGCAATCTGGAGCCGCATGTACGACTGCCAGTCCGGCTCGACCCCTTTAGAGTACTCAAATGCAGGATCGGCAATGAGCCGCCACGTCTCCACGGCGTTCTTCTTCGGCCAAGGAAATTCAAACGGCCAAAGATCCCAGAGGCGGTCTCCCCAGCATCCCCAGCCCTCCAGATCGATGATGTCCCAATCCCCGTTACTCATCGTGGGAATGCCGTTAAGGATGACCACTGTGTCCGGGTTGTAGCTCTTGATCATGCTGTAGATGGCGTCAACAGAAACGGCGTCCCAGCCCGCCCAGTCGAACCAGAAAGCCGAGGGCTGATAACTTCGGATAGCATCCTCGACCAACAAGATCGCCCCGTTCGGTCCATTGTGATTGGGCCCGTCGATATTGCCAATGTACATGCCGAACTTCACACCGGCTTTCTCAAGCGCCGCCTTGTAACGCCCAATCAGGATCCCCTCCGGATTGTCAGGCTCAAAACGCGACGGCCACCGGTATCGGTATTCGCCGTTGTTGTAGGAAATCACCATGCCAAGCCCATAGTTCTGGCGCGACATCAACTGCGCAAATTCGTCGAACGCTTCGGGCGCCATCGATTCGGGGTGATGGATGAGTGCCGTGAGCCGCGCCTCTTCGACCCATTTGTTGGGTCGCTCGCGTAGGGTGAGCGAGAAGTCCCTTTCTGCGGTCGCATTAGCCCCGTCCACCACACGCACACGAAACGCATAGTCGCGGAGTTCGGCATCCTTTGCGGGCGTGCCCACAATCGAACCGTCTTCGCGAAGCTCCATTCCTTTGGGTAGTGCGGCATCGATGAGCGACCAACGGTACGGAGGCGTACCGCCCGACGCGCCCAGAACAAAGTCCGAGGCCTGCATCGCAATCGAAGGCTTGCGCAAAAACTGCGAGTCCATGGGCGGCCACGTGTTGGTTCCCGTCACGCGCGCGCCGACATACGACCACTCCCGCCATGCGACGGGCAGCGCGCCAGTGGCGATGTCGCTCATGCTCTTGGTCGCTATGGAGAGCGCACCGTCGTCGGGCGACAGCGCATACGTCAGCCCCGGAATGCGATTACCGCTTTCATCGCAAAGGCGTGCGTAGAATCCGAGTCGCCCTTCCTCCTGGTTGCCGATCTTGAAAAGCAGCCGGTTCCAGCCCGCCTTCAGTTCCGCTGCCGCAACCGACATGTCTCGCTCGGGCAATCCTTCCGTGCTTGACGAGACAAGCGTCTCGTTCATCCACGCCTTGAACTCATTGTCGGCCCCCACGCGCAATTGAACAGCCCGCTCATTTGCGCTGTGGACATACACGCAGGCGTAGGCGATCTTCGCGCGAACGGACTCATTGCGCTTCACCCGGTAATAGCTCAACAAATCCTGGTAGTCGTCATAATTGCGGGAAAACAGACGGTCATCGAAATAGCGCCACGCACGTCCCGCCGAGACACTGCCCTCGCGCGGCTGCACCGTCGTCTCATCGATCCAGTCGAAATCGTATCCCGCATTCCCCGGCGCGTTGTCGAACGTCCCCGCAACCAACCACGTGTTGATGAAAGGTCCAGGCGCGTCGGCAGCGCCGAGCGCAAGGACAAGCGCCAGAGATAGCAGCATTCCGATACCCCCAAGTACATTTTCGATTTGGTGATCCTGTGCCCGGGAATCATGGTTCTCCAATGGCAGGCAGGTCAAGCAGGAAATTGCGATTGGAATCGCCGTCGCATCCTTCAGTAGACTCAGTTCTTCGGTCGTCGACTTCCGGCGACGCATTCGTTGGGGGCAACGGTTGGGGAGCTTGCTCAATGCGCGCGATTACGCTTGTTACGTTTTGCGTTTCCGTTTTTCTGGGCTTCAATATGCAAGCATCCGCGGTCGAACCGACCGCCGACGAACTCGCGACTGCCTGGCAATGGGCCGAAACGAAGTTCGGAGAAACCCGCCAAAAATTCGTCTCGAAGCCAGGGATTGAAGTCGAGGCAAATCACAATGCCGTTCAGAAGTCCGGACGATTCGGCGAACCACTCCGCATCGGAGACGCGACGTTCGAGCGCGGACTGTACTGTCATGCTGCGAGCAGACTCGTGGTACGTCTGTCGGGCCGCGCCACGCGTTTTCGAGCCGTGGTTGGCGTCGATTTGAACAATGATACTTCCAACGGACAGGGCAGTATTGTCTTCTCGGTTCTTGCCGAAGGAAAGGAGCTATTCCGTTCCGGCGTGCTTCACGGGAAGGAGGCCGGCGTGCCCGTCGATGTCCCGTTGAATGGCGCGAGCCAGGTGGTGCTCCAAATAGACGATTCCGGGGACGGCATCTCCTCGGACCAAGGAGACTGGGCCGACGCCCGGTTCACGATGGAGTCGGGCGGCGACGTGTGGCTCGACGAATTGCCAATGCCCGGCGGACCAATCCTGCTGGACGTAGGTGTTCTGCCTTTTAACTTTGCATACAACGGCAAGCCGTTCGCCGAGCAAGCAATGACGTGGATGAAGAAAGACGTGGTCCACGAAGCCGACACGGATGGCGAGCGGACTCATTTCGCCATTACGTGGGTCGACCCCGCGACGAAGCTCGAAGTCCAGGCCCTAGCCGTATCGTACAAGAGCTATCCCGTCGTCGAATGGTCGCTCAACTTCAAGAATGCCGGTTCCGCGGACACCCCGATCATCGAGAACATTCAGCCTCTTGACGTCCGGATGGAACGCGGCGACCGCGGCGAGTTCACGCTTCACCATGCCCGTGGAAGCTCGTGCAAACAGAATGACTTCGAGCCGCTCCAGACGCCGCTTGCCGCGAACGGAACTCTGAGGCTCGCCTCGGAAGGCGGGCGTTCGACGAGCGGTGTCATGCCCTACTTCAACATCGAGTCTACCTGCAACGACGGCGCGCTTGTCGCCGTCGGGTGGCCAGGACAATGGGCTGCCGACTTCAAGTGCGACGCGGCCAATGGACTTCATCTCACGGCAGGCCAGGAACTCACCCACTTCAAACTGCTGCCGGGTGAAGAAGTGCGCAGTCCGCTGATCGCCGTCCAATTCTGGAAAGGGGACTGGATTCGCTCCCAAAATCTTTGGCGCCAATGGATGCTCGCCTACGGCATGACCCGTCCCAATGGGCAGCCGCCGCAACCGCAGTTTCTCGCGTCGAGTTCGCGCGCCTATGAAGAGATGATCAAAGCGGACTCCGCCTCTCAAATGATGTTTATCGACCGCTTCCTGGAAGAAGGGATCAAGCTCGACTATTGGTGGATGGACGCAGGCTGGTACGTGCAGCAGAACGGCTGGCCTCAAGTCGGCACATGGGAAGTGGACCAGAAGCGTTTCCCCGGGGGCCTTCGCCCCATCAGCGACCACGCGCATGCCAAGGGCGTCAAGATTCTCGTATGGTTCGAGCCGGAACGCGTCGCGCCGGGGACGTGGCTGACTGAGAATCATCCCGAATGGATCATCGGCGGGGCAAATGGCGGTTTGCTGGATTTTGGAAATCCCGACGCCTTGGATTGGGTGACGAATCATGTCGACAAGCTCATCACGGAGCAGGGAATCGATCTGTACCGCCAAGACTTCAACATCGATCCGCTTTCGCTGTGGCGCGGTCGCGACGCCGAAGACAGGCAGGGGATCAGCGAGATTAAGCACGTCACGGGATTGCTCGCCTATTGGGACGAGTTGATCAAGCGACACCCCGGCCTGCTGATCGATACGTGCGCGTCCGGTGGCCGGCGCATCGATCTCGAGTGCGCACGCCGGGCGGTTCCGCTGTGGCGCAGCGACTATGCCTACGAGCCTATCGGCCATCAAGGCATGACCTACGGCCTCTCGTATTGGTTGCCCTACCACGGCACGGGCACCGTCGCGTGCGCAAACGCCGGTTATTACGGCGGCGGTAAGACCCCCGTTGAATCGTACGCATTTTGGAGCAACGCAGCCCCG
>JBAZRU010000153.1:0-3423 GCA_041662805.1 Candidatus Hydrogenedentales bacterium
GGCGAGCATTATCATCTTCAGCACGCTGTGGGGAATCGCCCTTCAAGAGTGGAAAGGCACCAGCAAGCGCACGCACGTCCTCATCGCGATCGGGCTTGCCGTACTCATCGGCTCAACCATCGTCGTCGGTTGGGGCAATTACCTCGGCAACTTGAAGGACCAGTAGCGCGATACGCGGGAATGCGTTCGGGCGAATGCGCAACGGCGAGGAGAATCCCAATGAGTGCGGAACAGGACGTGACTCTCGAAAGCACGGCGAGTGGGGGAGAATACGAACGCGAACCCGTCCCCGAGCGCGCGACTAAGGGCTGGAAGAGTTTCATCGGCATGTACGCGGGCGAACACGCAGCCGGTACGGAGTTCATGATTGGCCCCCTGTTCGTCACCCATGGCGTTACCGCCTTTGACGTTATCGTCGGGTTGCTTATTGGCAACCTTCTGGCGGTGTTGAGTTGGACCTTTCTTTGCGCCCCGATTGCCGTGAAGAGACGGCTCACCCTTTACTACCAAATGGAGAAGATCTGCGGCGCCAAATTGGTCACGGTCTACAATGTCGCCAACGGGGTGCTCTTCTGCTTCCTCGCTGGAGCCATGGTGTCGGTGTCGGCGACTGCCGTGGGATTGCCCTTCAATATGCCCATGCCGGAACTCACGGATATGTATCCGAACAGCGTCGGCTGGATCATTGCCGTCGTAGCGGTGGGATCTGTCATCTCAATAGTCGCGGCCAGAGGCTACGACACAGTCGCGCATGTGGCGAACATAGCCTCTCCATGGATGGTCGTCGTTTTTATTGCCTGCGGCATCGCGGCCTTGCCCCAACTCGGTGTTCACTCGCTTGGTGAGTTCTGGGGAGTTGCAACGACCAAGGTCTGGAGCGGTGTGCCGCAAGCAGGGCAATCTCAATACGGAATCTGGCACATCATCTTCTTCGCGTGGTTTTGCAACATGGCCATGCACATCGGAATGGCCGATCTCTCGGTCTTCCGTTTCGCGAAGAAAGCGCGCTACGGCCTGTCGTCCGCGTCGGGGATGTACCTCGGGCATTACATCGCGTGGATCGCGGCGGGCCTGCTGTATGCCGTGCAACTACAGAAAGACCCGGGCAACACTGCTGTAGCGCCCGGCCCCATGGCGTGGAATATCGCCGGCGCTACCGGCGTCCTTTGCGTCATCATCGCCGGATGGACGACCGCCAATCCCACCATCTATCGCGCGGGTCTGGCGTTTCAAGCGCTTCGCCCCAAGTGGTCCCGATTCAGGGTGACGCTCATGGCCGGCGCCGTGGCCACGTTGGGGGCGATCTTCCCCGCCCTCGTTATGAAACTTCTCGACTTCGTCGCGCTTTACGGGCTAATCCTGATGCCGATGGGCGCTGTGATTCTCATCGATCACTATGTCATGCGAAAGCTGAACCTGCAGGAATTCTACGCGGAGAAGGCAGGCATCTCGTTCAACTGGGCCGCTGGCCTGACGTGGCTCATCACGCTTGCGTTCTGCGTCGGCTTGAACAAGGCCGCGGGCGTCGAAATCTTCTTCCTCGGCTTGCCGGGATGGTTCGTCGCAGCGTTGCTTTACATTGTCCTCAGCAAAATGATTCAGAGGCCGGTAACGGCACGGGGGATATAGCCGATGAAACCAATTCTCATGGCCGCGTCCCTCGTCGCGTTGATCGTACTGATGCTTGGGCCGACCCTATACTACTTGGGAAAGATCGACCTCGACACCAACAAGCACATCCTCCTCGCAGGCACCGTGCTCTGGTTCGTGGTGACGCCTTTCTGGATGAAAGGCAAAAGCGGGTCATAGGCTCCAGCTACACGATCAATGAATGAAGAGAGCCCGGTATCGACTACCGGGCTCTTCGTTTCTTTCGATATCGCGGAGGGCTACAGCCGCGTGGCCTCTTTATCGGGTTGAATGTCCAAGGCGTTCAGATCGTCCTCGGAAAGTTCCGCGAAGGACGACGCCTTGGTGGTCAAAGGCGTGTCGTCCGCCGACTCGCGCCGCCGGTTGACCGTCCTTCCCGCCAACACGAGCCGGCGAAACTCCTGTACGGTCGCGAATGAATCCAGCGTCTCGATCCAGAAACGGTTCACGTAGTTTAGGCCAAGGGCATTCGATGCAAACACCTCGGCCAAGTGGAATTTCTCGACACAACTACGTTGAGCCGCCGCCTGTTCTTTGCCGGGATGCTGACTGGTCTGAGTTTCAATCGCATCCGCCAAGGCAAGATACCGTGGAAGGGCTTCGCCCCATGGGAAGGGATGCGACAGCACGGTCAAGTATCCGTCGGCGCACGCTTGGGCAAAGATCTCACTCGGAGTCGTCAATGACTCGTAGACAGGATTATCCGCCCCCAGCACGAGCACATTCTGACCGTCCGGAAGCGTAAGCTCGATCCCCGGATAGACATGCAGATGCTCGGTCATCTCGTTCAGTCCGGCAATCTCTCGGGAAGACCAGACCTTGCCATACTCGGTGATGAACAGCGCATCATAGCCGCTGGCCTCCGCCATCGTGACAAGCTCCGAAGGGGGAATCCGGGAAGCAGGGGAATAGCGATTCGTGTGGGAGTGAATCTCAACCTTCATGGCCTCACCTTCCGTCCTTGGTTACGAACGGCCAAGCTTATTCGGCCTGTACCCTGGCACTCGGGCACGCTGTGTATTCAACACGCCGGCAATACACAGTCCCAATGCCAGCAGGACGACAGCCTTCCGCACGACACCGGCGACCATGCCGACGCCATACTGCTATGGATTATAACATGCTTTCTGCAAAGGATGTTCCGGGGGCGAAAACAGCAAAGAATCTCGACTCCTAAGAGTATCGGAATGGCTACCGAACGGTAGAGCCTGCATTTTGTACCGCCGGCATCTTGCCGGCTCTTAGGCTTCAGCGCACCAACGTTCTCTGGCTCGGAATGCCGCATGGAAGGCGGCAGTACATTTTCAGCCGTCTTCATCACCCTTTGCTTTTCAAGCGTGAGTGCTCTACTCTTTTCTTGCTTGTGATCACAATCGATTGCTCGACTGCCCCCAGACAACATCGGGAGTGCTATTCATGACATCGCTGGCCGTGGCGTTCGTTCTTGCAGTGTCCGCACAGAGTCCGATCTATGAGGCAAAGGAGATCTTCGCACCCGTGCCCATGCACACGCACGGCTCGAGCATCGTCGAACTGCCAAACGGCGACCTGCTCTCCGCGTGGTTCTACGGAAAGGGGGAGAAGACGGACGATACCCTGATCATCCAAGGCGCCCGGAAGAAGAAAGGCGCGGACGCGTGGTCGGTGCCGTTCACGCTGGCCGATTCACAAGACTTGCCGGACCAAAACCCCGTTCTGTTCGTCGATCCGCGCGGCACTTTGTGGCTGTTCTGGATCGTCAGCCTGGACAACACCTACGACTCCTACCTCGTG
>JBAZRU010000153.1:3433-12007 GCA_041662805.1 Candidatus Hydrogenedentales bacterium
AGTTTCAGACGTCGACAAAGTACGATGGCGACGCGGCCCCGGAGTGGGGCGCGCAAGAAGTGCTTCACGTGCGCCCGAAGGACCTCGAAGCCAAAGTGCTCCAGGACATCGAGTCCTACCGCGCCGAATATGACGCCTATCTGACCTCGCACAAGAAGTACCCGGAATGGATCTCCGATGCCCAGGCGCACGTCAAGGAAAAGCTGCGCCAGCGCCTCGGCTGGATGACCCGGATACATCCTATAGTGACCGCCGATTCCCGCATGCTCCTGCCGCTGTACTCGGATGCGTTCGCCTGTTCGTTGGCCGCGATTACCCAGGATTGGGGCAAGACCTGGTCCTTCAGCGAACCCATCCTGCACATCAACGTGCAAGCGTGCTTCGTGCAAAAGAAAGATGGCGATATCGTCGCCTTCATGCGCGACCGCGGGGCGAAACGCCGCATTCCTCGCTCCGTCTCGAAGGACGGCGGGCTAACATGGTCGCTTACGGAACCGATGGAGCTCCCGAATCCCGATTCGAGCGTCGATTGCATCGCCCTGAAGAGCGGGAACTGGGCCTTGGTGTGCAACGACACCGAAGGCGGTCTCCGCGGCGGACGAAATCAGTTGAGCGTCTTTCTGTCGGACGACGAAGGCGCCACCTGGAAGTGGAAACGCACGCTCGAAAAACACGGCGAAGAATGCGCCGCATCCTACCCGTCCTTCATCCAAGCCCAGGATGGGACACTCCACTGTACGTACACCTACTCTCCGTCGCCCAACGAAACCATCAAACACGCCCACTTCGACGAAGCCTGGATCAAAGAAGGCGACAAGTAGAACTGAAAGAGCGCCTGCATTCTATAGCGCCTCGTTCGATGAACTTGGCGCGTGAGTGATCGTCGTTGGGTTTACCGGAATCCGTCGCGGCCTTGGGATGCGGCGTCGATGGATTGGAGCAGGTAAGCCTGGCGTGGAACGATTCGAGCTCGGAGTCGTGTTGGGCGCGTTCGGTGTGGCGGACGATGGCTTCTGGAATAGCCTTGGCTTGTTGCATGATCGGTCCGTCGCTCAACTTTCTGTGGCCAACATAGGATTACAGGTGCAACCTACATCCCGGCGGGAAGAAGAGCATTCCCACACGAGGTGGTCACAAGATGCTGTTGAGGGGTGATATGGCAGCGGCACATGGAGAAGTAAAGGGAAACAAAGAAGCTATGGATCAACTGGACCGCCTATTACACAGAGAGTATCGATTCCGCTTGGATCAGACTTGTGACGCCGAGTGTCGCACTTACTCCAGCAATGAACGCACATGAAACCTTGACGTGGGAGTCAAAATTGGAAAACCAGGTAGCCACAACTCTGAGACGAATATTCGGGTTTCTATTTGTCCTCGCTGTGCTTCTAGTTGCACTGCCCCCACTGCAGGCAGCCGAGTATTTCATCGCGCCTGACGGCAACGATACGAATCTTGGCACGGACATCGAAAAGCCATTTCGGACGCTTCAGCGGGCGGCTGACGCGGCGGTCGCGGGCGACTCGTGCTTCATTCGCGCTGGGGTCTATCGTGAGACAGTCTCAATAACAAAGTCCGGCGAACAGGAAAGGCCAATCACGTTTTCCAGCTACCAGGGGGAGCGAGTCATCATTGATGGCTCCGATATCGTCACCGGTGCTTGGAATCAAAGCGGTGACAAGATATGGAAGGTCAAAGTCGCCGCAAAGGAATCGATTGAGTCAGTCTTTATTGATGAGAGAATGCTGGTCGAGGCGCGATGGCCGAATTGCTCTTGGGAAGAGAATTGGCAACCGGAGAAAAAGTGGGCTTTGACTGGCAAAGGAACCGCTCTTGGCCAAATTGAAAGCGCGGCGCTGGCAGAATCGGGGCAGGATTTTCGCAATGGAGTGGCTTATATCAAGCTAAGCAAAGGCAACAACTGCTTCACCCGCCCGGTGACTGCCCATCACCCTGGCAGCGCGACGTTGCTTTACGATTCGACGGGCGTGGAAGGGAGAGCGTGGGGTGAAGACTCGATGCCCGAACGAATCAAGAGTTACGGCTTCGAAGACAACCGGTTCTTCCTTGCGGCGCGCGGTGCGCTCGATGTCCCAGGAGAGTGGTGGCATGACGTGGAACAGGGTGAGTTGCTCTTGATCCCTCCCGATGGCCTGGAACCAAGCCAAAGCGCCGTCTCAATTAAGGCTCGCGTCGCTGGCTTCGAAGGTAATGGCGTCAGCAATATCGTTATCAATACTCTCGAGTTCCATAAATGCAATGTGCGGTTTGCTCAAAGCAGCCGAATCGTTCTCCAGGGCTGCCGGTTTCTCTTTCCTTCGACACCCAAAGTATTCCCCGGCCTAAAGACGGCTGAAAAGATGGAGCAGAACCTCCGCATTGAAGGTGCGGACACCCTTGTGGAACGCTGCTTGATCGAATGGGCGGTGGATGGCGCGATAGAAATCGAAGGCTCAGGCAACCGTGTGGAAAACTGCGTCGTGCATGACTGCAACCTCCATGGCCGACACCCAGGTCCAGGCATTAGCGTGGACGGAGCAGAAAGCCTGAGCAACCGCAAGGCGCAACGCTCCGCAGACGCCATTGGCAGCGCGGAGGCCGGATCGCATGTACTGGCTCCCAACGTCATCCGGCGCTGCACGGTTTACAATATTGGCAGCGTTGGTATCTACGCGCGGGGCGCTGCACCCGCAACGCTCGATCACAACCACATATTTAACGCGGGTCTATACTGTGTGGATGTCTCATCGCTGTATGTGCCCATCGGCAGGAAGATGCGCGGCACGGCAGTCCACCACAACTGGCTACACGACATCCGTGGCATTGGCTATCGCGTGGACATTGAGGGACGCGAAATGGTCTTTCATCACAACCTGGTCTGGAACGCTTCCGTGGGATGCAAAATGCAGGGGTTCCAACTGGAAGGCTACAATAACACCCTCATCGTGAACAATCCCAAAGGCGGAATAATCGTGGTCTTCGAGCCAGGAATCGCGCCTGCCGAGCGTGCTGGATGGCGCGTGCGCAACAACGTTGCATATTCCTTTCTCGACCGCATGTCCTGGCGCAGCGACTACAAAAACGCCGACCGAGAGTTCGTACTGCCACTCAAGCCGGAAACGGGCGCCATTGATTCTAATGCGACCATCGTGCCGGGTGCTGAAGACCAGTTTTTTGTCAATGCGAATCAGTATGATTTCCGCCCCAAGCCGGGTGGTCCGCTCGATGCCAGCGGCTTGACGGTACCCGGAATCGCCGAAGGCGATGGCGAACGCCCACCTTCAATAGGCGCCCTCGAGACGGAAGGAGAGCCGTGGCTAGCTGGCGCCGATTGGCTAAACGAGGATCTGCCCGTCCCCCGTAGCGCCAAGGCAGCGACGGAACTCGCGCGCCGGCTCCGCCCCGAGAATTGCGTCATCGAGACATTAGACTCGGGAAACAAGGAGGAGTAAGGGCGTGGGATCCGCATTTCGATTCGATCGAGCGGTCCATCTGGACTGACACCATACCGCGCGTATATAATCCTGCAAACCTGTCCGGCGGTCTGTGCCCGGCGCAACGAGACCAACTCTCCAGGGCAGCGTTCAGGGGCGTATTCAAGGGATTTCCCCTCACAATTACCGGCCGTCGTGCCGATGGAGGACGAGAAGCATGTCGATTCTGACGGGAAAAGTGTTGGTGGCTCAGGGCGGGGGCCCGACTGCCGTAATCAACCAAAGCATGGTGGGGGCGGTGCTTGAGTCGCGCAAGTTCCCGCAGGTCACGCGCGTCTACGGCGCACTGCACGGCGTGCGGGGCATAGTCGACGAGAACTTCCTCGATTTGACGGAAGCGACCACGCACAATCTTGAAGCCGTTGCGCAAACCCCGTCGTCGGGTCTCCTTTCCACGCGCGACAAGCCAGACGTGGAATACTGCAAAAAGGTCTTCCAGGTATGTCGCGCCCACGATGTGCGGTACTTCTTCTACATCGGCGGCAATGACAGCGCCGATACCTGCCGCATCGTGAACGAAGAATCCGACAAAGCCGGGTACGAGATGCGCGTCATCCACATCCCGAAAACCATCGACAACGACCTCAAAGTCACGGACCATTGCCCCGGCTATGGTTCGGCGGCGAAGTTTGTAGCTCAGGCGTTCGCGGGCGTCAACCTGGACAACCGCGCGCTTCCCGGCGTGTACATCGGCGTGGTCATGGGGCGTCACGCGGGCTTCCTGACCGCCGCGTCCATCCTCGCGAAAAAGTACCCGGATGACGGCCCACATTTGATCTATATCCCCGAACGCGCCCTGACGAAAGAAAAGTTCATCGCCGACGTGCAAGCAGCGTACGACAAGTACGGCCGCTGCATCGTCGCCGTTTCGGAAGGCATCGTCGGCCCCAGCGGCAAAGCGGTCGCCTCCGAGTTCTCACAGGAAAAGGACGCGCATGGAAACATCCAACTCTCCGGGACTGGCGCCCTGGGCGACCTGCTCTCCGCGTGGGTGAAGGAAGGCACGAACATCAAGCGCGTGCGCGCGGATACTCTTGGGTACCTTCAGCGCAGCTTCCTGGGATGCGTCAGCGAGATCGACCAGTACGAAGCGCGCGAAGTAGGCGAGAAGGCCGCCCAGTTTGCAATCTGGCACAACCGCGACGGTTCGGTGTGCATCCGCCGTGTTGGCGACTACGCCGTCGAATACTTCCTGGCGGACCTGAAGGACGTGGCCCGCGTCAGCACCGAGATGCCCGACGAGTTTATCAACGCGGACGGCAATGGCGTAACCGAGGCCTTCAAGTCCTACGTGCGGCCGTTGGTTGGCGACCTCCCCGTCATGAAGCGCATTTCCGCGCCGACCGTAGCGAAGGTCCTCAACAAGTAGCCGAGTCACTCCGAGTACCCGGCGCCCCGGAGGAGTATGCTTCTCCGGGGCGCCTTTTTCTTCTGCCTCCGGTTTGAAGCGCATTCCCGTTTCCCCTAGTGTAGTGACTCTCAACTATGGTGAATAAGGCACAATCGATGGGCAAACCTAAAAATCACGCATCGGCGATGTCGCGTCGCAGCTTCCTCGGTAGATCGCTCGCCGCGGCCGCCGGCCCCATGATCCTGCCGCGCCATGTTTTGGGCATGGCGGGCCAGCCCGGCGCAAATGATCGCGTCGTCACGGGGCACATCGGCGTTGGCGGTCAAGGACAGTACTTGCTCGATCAGTTCAGCGAAAACGCCGGCGCGGTGTGCGATGTCGATGCCAATCATCTTCAAGCCGCCTTGGACAAACTCGGACGGCGCGCCTATTCATGCAAGGACTACCGGGAGTTGCTCGACCGCGAAGACATCGACGCTGTTGTCATTGCCACGCCCGACCACTGGCACGGGGTGCAGACCGTGCATGCCTGCGAAGCGGGCAAAGACGTCTACTGCGAGAAGCCGGCGAGCAAGACTATCGCCGAAGGCCGGGCCATGATGGAGACGGCCCGCCGCTATGGGCGCGTGGTGCAGATTGGCTCGCAGGGCAGGTCCACTGCCGACGCCCATGCGGCATGTACTTACCTCCGAAACGGCCAACTCGGCGCCATCAGCAAGGTGGCGTGCTGGCACATTCCGAACCCCACTGGCGGCGATCCCACCAAAGCGGGCGAGCCTCCAGCGGAACTCGATTGGGACCTCTGGCTAGGTCCGGCGGCGTGGCGCCCTTATAACCCCGATTATTGCCATGTCCTCTTTCGGTGGATGCTCGACCTTGGCGGAGGTTCTATCCGTGACCGCGGGGCGCATGTCTTCAGCGTGGTGCAGTGGTGCCTCGATCTGGACATGACCTATCCCTCGCGCGTGACCGCAACCGGCACGCCTCCGTTGGAAGGCCTATGGGACGTCCCGACGGCCATGGAAGTGGTCTTCGAATACGACAATCCCAAGTTGACGATTACGTGGGGACAGCCGGGCGTCAAGGGGTCCGAACACGAATTCGGCGCTGTCTTCCACGGCGAAAAGGGCAACCTGGTTCTGGGAGGCGGCGACGGCGGGTGCTTCGTCGATGACGCGATTCGCGCCTATTTGCCGCCCGAGGACGGCGTTCACCCTTTCCGTAGCCCGGGGCACGTTCGCAACTTCCTGGACTGCGTGAAGTCGCGCGAAAAACCGGTCATGGACATTCAGTTCGGCCACCGCGTGGCAACCCTCTGCAACTTGGCGGACATCTCGTATCGCGTTGGACGGACGCTGGCCTTCGATCCCGAAAACGAGACAATCGTGAACGACGAGCAAGCGAATCGCCTGTTGCACACTCCAGGCAGAGGTCCGTGGCATGTATAGACTCATGTGGATTGCCTTGTTGTTGCTTGGCTTGTTCCTACCCCTTTCGGGGATGGCCGCGGAACCTCCGCAGTTTGTTGAAGGATTGACTTCCCCATTTGAGAATATTCGGCGCGATGCCGTACAGAGTGCAGCGGAAACGGGTGCCCCGGCCGTGGCTCCGATCGCCGACTTGTTGGCATCGTCCTCTCCAGCGGTGGTCAAAGCCGCAACGTGTGCGCTTGAGAATATCGTGGCTCACGCGGGCTGTCCTGATGCCGACCCAGAACGCGATGCCGTGGCCAAGGAACTGAGTAACCTGCTTGATGCGGCCCGTCCCGAAGGCACACGCCGTGAAGCCTTGCAGCTGCTTGGCTTGATTGGCGGCGATTCCGAAGTCAACGGCATAGCGGCCTTGCTGCGCGAGCCGGCCTTGGCGGAGGAAGCACGGGCCGCACTCGACCGTATTCCAACCCCGGGCGCAGCCACTGCCCTCATTGGCGCCATCGGCAGTGTGACTCCGGAGATGCGAATCGGATTGTTCGATACCTTGGCACGCAAAGAGGCGAGAGGGGCGATCGCGACAATACAGCCTTATCTCACAGACGCCGATCCGGAGACGCGCTGGCGGGCCTTAGAGGCGTTGTGCCGTCTGGGTGTTGCTCCAAACAATCTGCCTGTGCCTCCGCAAGCCTTTGCCCGCGAGGACCGCAAGCGGTATATGCGTGGGTTCTTGTGGTCCGCGTACGCCAATATCGAAATGGGTAACACCGAAGTTGCGGAGAACATGTTCGCCACGCTGGCAGCTTTCCCCATGGGACGCGACCAGGCTAGCGCCGCCTTGCTCGGATTGGCCAAGTTGAATTCTCCGAAGCTCGTGGAGCACGCATTGGGATATTTGGCGGAACCGAAGATCCGGCTCACCGCCATTGAGACCTTGAGCACCGCGGACATTCCGGGGATTGATGAACGAGTGGAAAAGGGGATTCCACTTGCGAATCCGGCCAATCGCGTGTCTATGCTTCAGATTCTGGCCGCGCGCAAGTCCGCCAACGCCGGTGCTCTGCTGGCTGCGATGCGACAGGACCCGTCTCCCGAGGTGAGGGTGGCCGCCTTCGAATTGCTTGGAGAAGAACCAAGCGATTCCGACCTCCAAGAAACATTGAGGAAGAGTGCTTCGTGGAACCGTGAACACGCGGCGCGCGAGTTCCTGAAGAGGGCCGTTCGCGTCTTGGAGGCGGGCGACGCCGAGAAAGCGCGATCCATGTTCGAAGCCGTTGCTTCGGCAACGCTCCCCGAAGAGCTGCTTGCAAGCGCCTATCAGGGAATCGCCCGAGTTGGCAGCGCCGCTTCACTGCAAATCGTCGACACCGCGTACGCCTCGTTGTCGGCCCCGGAGTCCGCCGTTTCGACCAAAGCGTACGCAGCAGCGGTAGAATGCGCCTATGCTTCGGTGCATGCGGCGCAACCCGATCGCGCGGCGGCGGAAAGTGAAGTTCGCCGGATAGTCGAGACGTCCAAGAACCCGGACGCTGTAAAGTTTGCCCTTGGCAAGTTGCGGCAACTCGGCGTTGATTCGCGCGTCTATGCCAGACGTCAAGGATTCATCACCGACTGGCGGCTCATTGGGCCCTTTCCAAATGAAGAGGACAGCGCATTCGGAAAGTCGTACTTTAACGAAGCAGAGCCGTTGCCGACGGACGGCGTTCAATTAGAAGACGCGACATACGCCTGGAAAGCTATATCGTGCGATGCCGTTCCAGCAATCGTCGACCTCAAGGCGGAGTTCAGCGGAGGCGAGAATGTTTGCGTGTATGCGGCAGCGGAATTGACCAGCGCGCAGGAGACGTCCGTTGCGTTTCTGCTCGGCACCAATGATGGCTGCGAAGTGTGGCTTAACCAAATCAAGGTGCACGAGCATCCCGAAGGACGCAGCCTCAATGTGGACGAAGACCGAGTCAATGCCGTCCTAAAGACAGGCGCCAATACGCTCTTGATCAAGGTGCTGCAGAATAGGAGATCGTGGGGGTTCTGCGCTCGCGTTGTATCCGAGGACGGATCGCCCATCGATACGGCGACACTCCAACCATCGCCTTAACCGGTCCTCAAATACGGAAAGACACGTACCATGAAATCGACTGCTGCCGCTCTCTTGTGCTTTATCTCTGCTTGGGCTTTCGCGGACCAGGCCGCCCCGGTACCGCTGCCAAATGCCCATTCGCACAATGACTACGAACATGACCGTCCCTTGCTGGATGCGCTGGACCACGGATTCTGCAGTGTCGAAGCGGATATCTTTCTT
>JBAZRU010000154.1:0-11991 GCA_041662805.1 Candidatus Hydrogenedentales bacterium
GAGTCCCCCGTTTTCTACTACCGGCCAATCAGTGTATCACAGGCGCATTGCCCCAATGAGATCGGCGACCGACGTCATGTCGTGGCGTATCAGATACTCTTCGATTCCAGCGAGCACCTTCATGGCGGCGTCCGGCTGGCGAAACGACATCGAGCCCACGGAAACGGCCGTTGCGCCCGCGAGGAAGAACTCGATGGCGTCCTCCGTACGGCAGATGCCACCCGTGCCGATGATTGGTATCTTCACGGCGCGGTGCGCGTCCCATACCATCTTCAACGCGACCGGTCGAATGGCGGGGCCGCTCAGGCCTCCTACGATATTCGACAAGCGTGGGCGGCGGGTCTCCGAATCGATGGCCATTCCCAGCAACGTATTGATAAGGCATAGCGCATTCGCGCCGGCTTCTTCGGCGGCCAGGGCGGGTTCCTGAATGTCCATCACGTTTGGCGACAGCTTCACGATCAACGGCAGCGAGGTTACCGCGCGAATTTGCCGCGTGTAGGAGGCGATCAAGTCGGGGTTCTGGGATACCAGAACGGCGCCACGCGCGTTGCGCGCATCGTGCACGTTGGGGCACGACAGGTTCGCCTCGATAGCGTCGGCGGCGTTCTCGTGCTCGATACGCCGAGCCAGCTCCGCATATTCGTCCGCGGAATGGCCGTAAATACTAGCGATAATGGTCGCTCCGGCGCTTCGAAGGAAGGGCGCTTTGCGACTCAGGTAGTCGTCTATTCCCACATTCTGCAGGCCGATGGCGTTGAGCATACCCGCGGGGGTCTCAACCAAGCGCGGCGGCTTGTTTCCTGCACGCGGCTTGAGCGAAAGGCTCTTGGTGGTCACCGCGCCGAGCCTGCCGATGTCGAAATACTGGTTGTATTCCTGTCCATAGCCGAAGGTCCCCGACGCGACGGTTACGGGGTTCTTCATGCGTAGACCGCCGAGATCGATTTCCAGTTGCGGCCGTGCTGCTATGGTGCTTTCTGTAGCCATTGGATTGCGAGCCGGTTCTTTATTCGCCTTTTACGACGATATCGCCCGATTCGTTTTCATACTTCAGGCCCGCGGGAAGCAGCTTCAGGCGCTCTTCGTAGAAGATGCTCTGTATGGCAGACAACGATTTTCCGGGGAAGTTGCTTGCCTTTAGGATACCCTCATACATGGCCCAACGGTCGCCGTTCTCGCTGGTGATGAGAAGGGCCGTCCGGCTGCGGTCGCGCGAGGTGCCGAACTTCTTGTACTCTCGCGAGCGCAGCACGTTGACGAGGCCGTTGTTCAATTCCGCTGCGTGCCCGGTTTCGAGAAATGCCTTGATAAGCTCGTAGCGGATTGCGCGCGTGCGGATGGCCTGTTTGACTTCATCCGTGTTGACGACGATGCCGTCCCTGTCTGCGATCTGTGGCTCACGATTCCCATCGCGAATGGCGGCCTCGACTTCCGCGGCGACTGCGCGCACGGAGTCGGCCGGCATTTTGGCGTAATTGGGTTTCATCTGCATGAACGTGTGGCAGCCGCACAACAACGTAACGGCAACGAACAACGCTAACTTCTTCACATTTACTCTCCTTGGTGATTCCCTACCACGACCTGATTCTTGCCATTGGCTTTGGCCTCGTACATGGCCATGTCGGCATCTCGAATCAATGCCTCGCAGTCCAGCATCTTATCATGGTCCAGCATCCCAATCCCAACACTCACCGTCACGGATACTCCCGACGGCAGGCCTTGAACGGCAGTCGTGGCGACTTCATGCCGCAGGCGTTCTGCGCGCGCGCTGGCGCCCTCGGCGCCGGTGAGCGGCATGATGATGGCGAACTCCTCGCCGCCGTAGCGCGCTGTGATGTCGCTTCGCCGTGTTACGCGACGTGTTCGAGCACCCAGCTCGCGCAGGATTTCGTCGCCTTGAAGATGGCCGTACCGGTCGTTGAATTGCTTGAAGTTGTCGATATCGAAGAGGACGAGGGTCAGCGGCAAGCGATACCGCCGTGCCCGCTCGAATTCTTCCTCCAGCCGTTGCCGGAAATAGCGATGGTTGTTGAGTCCCGTAAGTTCGTCGGTCACCGCCAAGTGCTCGAGACGTTCATTGGCTTGCTGGATGGTGTCGAAGAGTTGCGCGCGTTCGAGGGCATTGGCAGCGGCCTCGGATACGACTTCGCAGAAGTCGACTTCCTGCGTCGAGAAGGCGCGCTCCCGCCGGGCGATGCGCAAGAACAGGGAACCGACATTGGGGTCCAGGAGCAAGATGGGAACTACGACGATGGCCCGGAGTCCTGCGCGCCGCATGAGTACCGCGTGCGGCTTGGTCAGCGGGTCTCTGTAGGCGTCTTCGATGACGACCTTCTCGAAACGGCGTAGCGATTGCCCCAGTTCAGGGTACTTCGAGAGATCGATGAGCAAGTCGCTGATGGCCTGATCGTCGTGGGAGGCGAGCACATGGCCGACAGCTTCGCTGCCCCACACGCGCACCACCGAGCAGCGATCTACCTCCAAGACTTGGGCGATGCGTTCCACGAAAACAAAGAGCACGTCGTGCGAACGCCGCTTTCCCGAGATGGCCTTGAGGATGGAAAGGACAGACGATAGATCGCGTTCCCTGCCGTCCGCGTATGTGCTTACAATCCCCGTAAACTTCATGAGGATCCCAAGCATTCGCTTGGTCCACTCGGCCGCCTGCGCATCGCCTAGGGGACTTGTCAGTTCGCTGGGCAGTGTCCTTCCTTCCGATTCATAGACGAGGTGCGCTATTCGAACCACCTCATCGCGGTCACAGGTCCAGCCGGCGCGATACTGGGCCGTTTTTCGCGCGCCTTCGAGCATGACGCGGGAAACCATCGCGATGCTGATCTCCGGCGACAGCAACACGAGAAGGTGATAGTGCGCCGAGTCCGTGTCGAAGGAAGGCATGGGCAGCACGCTTCGCGGCGGCTCGCTTTCCTCGGGCGCGTATCCGAAAACCAAGCAACATGTCGCTTCCTCGGCAAGCACGTTGCAGCCCTGCGCAAGAGCAGCGGTCTCTGCGTCTACGTAGATATGCAGCGATTGGAGCGCATTGCCGAGGGCGAATTTGACGCATTCCCCGGCCATGGGGCGGAAGATGTCTTTGGAGATTATCCGGCTCATCGCATCCGAATACAGATACTCGTCGAGACGGTCGCGGAGCGATGATTTCATGATATGTCGTGTAACTCCTATTTCCCCCGTGCATTGCCCAAAACGGGACAATGCGGACCCGGCATTATTGGAATGACTGCCGATCATTGTCAAGGAGCGGCGATGATTCGGGGCGGTTCAGGAATGCGAAAAGTGCAACCTGTGCGTACAGATTTACTTCGACGTGGCGCGCGCCCTGTAACCTTGGACTATTGACATCCTGTATTTCGCAGCGCTGGCATCTTGTGGCTCCTGGGCTATGGCGGTCCAATGTCTCCTTGCAACCGAATGCCGCCTGGAAGGCGGCGATACAAATAGAGCCGTCTTCGTGTACTTGGAAAGCTCGAAACTCTCCGCCATGGGGGTTGATCACCCCTCTGCAGTTTGACGGTTCAAGGGGGGGGCCTGCGCAGTCTTGACGATACAAGGGGGTGCCCCAGGGCGACGGCGAACCCGAGCCTCTTGCACACTTTCTGAACGGGTCTGCATAGGCATGGTTTGGCCCTCGTGAGTTACTACCCATATATATGGGTTGGTTTGTTGCACTTGGTGCTTCTATGTATCCACTTCGCTACGGTTGACCCTTTCGATGCCTCGATTGCGTATGCCGGCAATATATCCGGTCCTGTGCTTCGATTAACTTCGCTCGGAAGCGCACACTCGTTCACCGCGGACGGCATACTATCGAGGCATACCTTTTAGAATGGCTTATGGGATCGATGGAGTCCGATTCTGCAGCCAAGAGGGTGACGCACAGCCCGTTCTCAAGGGACAAGGAGAGGTGCAGTCCAAGCTCGCAGAATGCGGACGCGGCAGGAAGAATGCTCATGCAGACTCCTTGCTGCGTCTCAAGTGGCTAGCCGGTCCAAAAAGGGGCCGACGGTCAGGCCTGTGCCTTTTCGATAACTTCGCGCATCTTGCGCAGGCCGGTTTCGGCGACTATTTTCGGGTCCATTGCCCAGTGTTCCCGGTTGAAGAGCTCAAGCGAGAGCGGACCGGTATAGTTGATGGACGCCAAGTCTTTCAGCAGTGGAACCAGGGGCAGAATGCCGTCACCGGGATAGATGCGGTGCTCGTCGGCAGCCTGATCCTGGGGCACATCCGCGGAAATGTCGTTCCAATGGAAGTCCGCAATGAAACTGCCGTTAAGGTGTTTCACACCGTTGAAGCCAGAGCCTCCGCGATAGAGGTGAAACGTGTCGGCGACGATGGCTGCATCGGAGTCGTTGGCGTCGATGGCCATGCCGCTGGCAAAGCCCAGGCGGTTGACGCCTTTCACGAATCCAACGAATTCGAGGGCGGGAAGGATGCCGTATTCTTCGCGCCCGATCTTCAGAAGGTCGCGGTACCGATCCGTGCCCCAGCGGTGCTCGAAGTTTTCGCGGTCGGGGAAGGGTAACGCCGCGACATGCTTGGATTTGACTGCGGCCGACATGCGCATGCGGTCGCGCGACGTGGGAAGAATCTTCTCCCACTCTTCTTGTGTTGGGGGCATGCTGTCCCAAAGTCCGATGACATTGGGCACGGACAATCCGAGGTCGGCGATTTCCTTGCCGAGATCGGTTAGGTTGCCGCCCGCCTTTTCGTATTCTTCGAGTTCTTTGACCCACAGCTCGATTCCGTCATAGCCGGCTTCCGCGGTGACGCGGATCTTGTCTTTGAGAGGCGTGGGCCGGATGGTGCTGGCGTTCAGCACCAAGGGCCATTGGCTGAGGCCGCCCTGGTATTTCTTGGGTTCTTGGGCGACTGCGGCAGAGGTGGCGGCAAGCGCCGCGCCGGCGGTTGCTCCGGCTTGGAAGAATTGTCTGCGGTTCATGGAGGATTGAGCCATGGGTCACCTCGAAGGTTTGGTGGTGTCGTAATTCGAGAGAGGAATGTATGCGAAACGTGAGCGTGGGCGCAAGTGGAGCGATCGAGGAGTGGGCCTCGTAAGCCGGATTCATCAGTTGTACCGCTGGCTTCCAGGCGACTCTTCATTCCACCCTCTCTCGGGCGGACCCTTGCAGTCAACTTATTCTGCTCATTGGCCAACTTGAGGGAGCGATATCGACCGCCTTGTGCTAGACTGCCGCGCTGTGGGGATACTTCGGTCTGTATTCAATACCACCGTAGGAGGCGCACGTATGTTCTCCGCATTGCTTGTCGCGATCCCTGTGATGCTGGTTTCAGCCGCATCTGACGTTCCCCCCAACGGCTGGACGCTTGCCACCGATGACACGCGCATCACCATCGGCGTCGAGTCGAACCAACCGGTGATTCGCCGCCTCGAAGACACCGCGGGCGCAAACACATGGATCGACGCCGCATCGCCTGTCCCCTTGATGCCGACGGTGACAGTCAACGGCGCGGATCTATCGCCGCAATGGCGCTTTTCCGATGGGGCAATGTCTGAGGACAGCACGACGCTCATGCTCGCGTTTCAGAACGACAGCCCGAGACTTCTACTCAAATCCATCTGGCGCGCGCGGCAGGGGAGAGGTCCCGTCGAGCATTGGCTGACGTTGGAAAACCAATCCAGTGAGAGCGTCGTCGTGACGCACCAAGACAGCCTGTCGTTGCGCGGACTGAAGCCCAACGGCGATGCAATGGTCTGGTCAATAAAGCGTGGCGGTGGCAACGCGAGCACGCAAGGCGGGACGAGCACCGAGCCACTGAATGCGGGTTATAGCCTCAACCTCGCCCCAAATTGCGACGACGGGGCGAGCCCCGTGCCGTGGCTTTCCGTGCAAGCAGGCGATACGCACGGGATCTACGCCGGCTGGGAATTCTCGGGCTTGGGGCGCATTGCCGCGAACGCGGCTGAGGGCACGGCCCTGGACGTTGACGTGGGTCTGTTGCCGGAGTTCAAGACCGATATTGCGCCGGGCGAAGTGTTTCAGGTTCCGCCCGCGTTTGTCGGCTGCTACACGGGCGATATCGACGACGGCGCGTACACGTTGCACCGATGGATACTGACGCATCTCCGCCCGAAGCTCCCCGATGACATCCCCGATCCCATCCTCGCCTACAACCTTTACCTCGACGCAGGCGGCCCGAGCGCGAAAGAGGCCGACGTGTTGCGGAGCGCGGCGTTTTGCCATGACATCGGGTTCGAAGCTTTCATGCCCGACGCGATGTGGTTCCCAGCTTGCGGAGACTGGCGCTGGGACCCCGCGCGCTTTCCGAGCGGCGTGACGCCCATCGAACAATATGTGCACAATTCAGGCATGCGTCTTGCGCTTTGGTGTGCGTGGACCAACGGTGGCATTTCCGAAGACGCGGGCGCGTTGAGCGTACGCGGCCCTGTCGGCCATCCCGATTGGTTTGATTCGGACTTCAAGCCCGATTGGCAGCCCGGTCCCTTCTACGGCGGCCGCGTGTGCCTCGCTTCGCCTGAAGCGAAGCAGTGGGAGACGGATAAGACGCAGTGGCTCGTGGCCAATCACAAGCTCGACTATCTCAAGCACGACTGCGGCCCCATCATCACGCAGTGCAACAAGAGCACGCACCGCCACCACTTCGGCGTGGATGCGAGCTATTGGGCGACGATGGGCTATTACGAGGTGCAGGAGAAGCTGCGCGCGGCCACCCCGCGCATCATCCTCGAAAACTGCTCCGGCGGCGGGCACATAAAAGACTTTGGCATTATCCAGCGCACGCACTACACCGTCACCACGGACACCTTGTCCAACCTGCCCGACCGGCAGAGTATCTACGACTCGACGTTTGCGTTTCCGCCGATGGTGTTGCAGGCGTATACGTACGAGCGTTACTACCGAGTCCCCGGGGACGATCCCGGATCGTATCTATGGCGCAGCGCGATGATGGGCGCGTGGCAAATCGATCCTACGAATACGCGTATCTGGACCGACGAGGAGAAGGACTCCGCGAAACGCGACGCGCAGATCTATAAGGACTGGGTGCGTCCGATGCTCAAGGACGTGAAGGTTCATCACATATTGCCGCGGCCCGACGGCGTGCAATGGGACGGCATGTTCTACTGGTCGCCCAGCCTCAAGCGCGGCACGCTGTACGCATTCCGGCCCGACGCGGACGCCGATAAGCAGACTATCCGCTTGAAGGGGCTTGATGCTGCCGGCAGCTACTGGGTGTGGTGCGAAGACGGATCGGTCGCGCCCGGCGAACGCAAGGGCGACGAACTGATGCAGGCAGGGCTGCCCGTCACGTTGTCGCGGCGCTACAGTTGCGATTTGGTCTACGTGCAAGATGCGTCGCTTGGGAAGCCGGCGGGTTTGCAGGCGCCCGGCGCGTTTCACTTGGGGGAGGCGAAAGGCGATTCGGACGCCTTTCACGCGTCCGTCAAACTCGCATGGGCCGCGAGCGAAAACGCCCGAGGCTATCGCGTACGGATTGGAAGAACAAAAGAGTTGAGAGATGTTCTCGCGGAAGAAGTGGTGACCGGCTTATCGACGTCCATCGCGAACATCCCTCCGAACACGGAGTTGTTTTGGGCCGTCGAAGCCCTCTCATGGGGTGGAAAGCGCGAAAGCGAAGGCGGTGCGGGCACGTTTCAGACGCCTGAATTGAAAGCCTTGCCCAACGTGACGTTCCTGTCCGACATGGAGTGGGTACGATCCAACGCGGGCGCTGATAACAAAGTCCATCGCGACACGAACTACTCCGGCGGCGAAATCCATATCGCGGGAACGGTGCACCCGAAGGGTATCTGGACGCACGCGTACAACGACGCCACCCCTGCAGACCTTGTTGTGCCTATCGCGGACAAGGGGTTCGCGAAATTTGTAGCCGACGCAGGCGTCGAAGACAGCGGCAGTGGCGGCAGCGTTCAGTTCCAGGTGCTGGTGGATGGTGCAGTGAAGGCCGAAAGCCCCGTCATGAGGTCCGGCAAAGCCCATCACTTCGATGTAGACGTGACCGGCGCGAAGGAAGTCACTTTGCGCGTCCTGAACGGCGGCGACGGATACGTCTGCGATCATTCGGCATGGGGTAATGCTCGGCTCATCAAAGCGGGTTCGGCCGACCCGCTGGGGTAGAGCCATTGTTAAGACCGGTGCTAAAGTTAGGGAAGCAGCCGCCCTCGGCTGCCGCCCTCAACTATTTCTTTCGGCTGCTTCTCATATTTCTGCCTTACTTGCTTTTGCCGGTGAGCAGATTGACCGCTACCTCCATGGCTTCGCGGTCGGTGGCGAGTGGGGGATCGATGGACAGCGCGGTGACCTCGGCGCGTTGTTCGGGCGAGAGGGCGATGTCGATACAGCCGAGTGCTTCGTCGAATTGTGCCAAGTTGCGCGCGCCGACGATGGCGCTGGTGATCGCAGGGTTGCTGATAACCCACGCATTCGCGAGCGCGGCGGGGGAGAGGCCCTTCGCCCGGGCATAGTCCACGAAGCGTCCGGCGATTTCCATGTACGCGGCGTCCTTGTAGCGTTCGATATACATTGCATTCTCTTTGATGCGCCCGGACTCGCCGCGATGGTACTTGCCCGTGAGGAGTCCCGCGGCGATGGGGCTGTACGGGCAGACCGCGAGGTGTTCGTGCAGGGCGAGCGGTAGGATCTCCACTTCAACTTGGCGCTTAAGCAGGTTGTACATGGGCTGCACAACGACGATGGGGGCGAATCCCTTCGCCTCCGCTACCGCAATGGATTTCATGATTTGCCACGCGGAGAAGTTCGACACTCCGCAGTAGTGAACCTTGCCCTGATCGACAAGCGAGGTAACGGCATCGAGGCTATGCTCGATATCCGTGTGCTCATCCCAGTGGTGCAAGTACAAGATGTCCAGCCAGTCCGTCTGCAAACGCTTCAGGCTGCGGTCGACCTCCAGATGGATATGCCGTCGCGAACTGCCCCGTTGATTGGGAGCGTTGCCCGTGGGGAAGTGGACCTTTGACGCGAGGACGATTTCCTCGCGGCGCGGTTTGAGCCAGCGCCCGACGATTTCCTCCGTCAGACCTTTGCAGTAAATGTTCGCGGTGTCGAAGAAGTTGATGCCCTTCTCGACCGCGCGGTCCATGATGGCATTGGCGGTCTTCTCGTCGGACTCTTTTCCAAAGGTCATGGTGCCCAGGCAGACTTCGGATACTTGAATGCCGGTCTTGCCGAAATACGTGTAGTTCATGAATGACGGATCCTTCGCCGGGTTGTGGACTGAATAAGCGATTCTATCACCTCGGCGTGCGCCGGTGTAACCTGCGATAAGGTCTTTGGCACAGAAGGGGTGTTGGATCCCGTATGGAAATCCCTATTCGGACTGGACCAGGAAGGTGCGGCATGGGTAAGCTTTGTGCTCTGCGTCATTTCAGGTATTGGGGTTCGAGACTCATTATGTTTGCCGCAATTACTACAGCCCTTCTATCCGCCGCGTGCCCGGGAACGAACAAAGAAGTCCGGCACGCGTCGCTTGTTCACGACGGGATTGCCCGAACGTACCGGTTGTGTGTGCCTCAGAGTGTTTCGAAGGGCGCACCGGTTCCTTTGGTTATCGTGTTGCATGGAGGCGGTGGCAATGGCGAGAAGATCGCCCGGTTGACCAAGTTCGACGAGTCGGCGCGAAAGCATGGATTCATCGCCGTGTATCCCGATGCCTACGAGAAGCATTGGAACGACGGACGCCAAGGCACGCCGTACGCAGCGATGCAACGCAACGTGGACGACGTCGGATTCATTGAGTCGTTGATTGCACTCGTCAAGACGCAGTTTGAGGTCGATAGTTCCCGCGTCTACATCACGGGCGCCTCCAATGGGGGTATGATGACGTTTCGCATGCTCTGCAAGCGCACGTCGCTGTTCGCGGCGGCCGCGCCCGTAATTGCGAATATGCCCACGGACCTGATCGGCGCGTGCAATCCCGGTGCATCCATTTCGATGCTGATCTTGAATGGCGAAGAGGATCCGCTCATGCCGTGGGACGGCGGCGAGATTTCGCCTGATTTTCCCAAGCGCGAGAAGACCTTCAAAGGCACCGTCGCGTCGACTGGCGAAACCGTGGCCTATTGGTTTGACTGGAACGGATGCACCTTCGTTGGCGACAAGACGTATTTGCCAGACACGGACCCCAATGACGGGACGCGGATATGGTATCAGGCGCATACCGGCGGAACCGGTAACGCCGAAGTCATCCTTTACGGCGTTGAAGGCGGCGGTCACGGCTGGCCGGGCGGCGCGCAATACCTTGTCGAGTCGATCATCGGCAAAGTCAGTCGCGACGTGGACGCCACCGAATTAATCTGGACCTTCTTCCAAAGCCACACGCGTAGTTGATCGCCGCTACAGATTTCGCGCCAATTCCTCCTTCTTGGACGTACCGCGGGTTTGCGTCAGGAAAGTGGAAGTTGCGGGCCAGATGCAAGATCCAGATGTCCTTGCTTTTGGGCTCCGCCTTCGACCTTGGTCGCAAGAGGACAATCGGGAGGTGGGCGTTCCCTGGAGGTTGTGTGGACAAGGCCGCAACCCCTTCAGGGTTGACGAAGGAAATCCCATTGGTCCCGCAGGTAGCGGCGCTTCGTCTAGCGACTCCGCGCCGCAACCTGCGGCTAACGAGTCGTAACGCCTTCGGCGTAAAGAGGGAAGCTGAGGTCACGAAGATCTGTGTTTCTTGGACAAGCACAAGTCGGACAAGCACAAGTCGGACTAGAACCAATCCATATATGAGCATTCATGCCAAAACGCCACTCTCAATTTCCTGATGCACCATACGTACTGCCTTAAGCAAGACTTCCGAACAACAACAATCGTATGCTTAGCAAAGACGCCCCTGGGTTGTTGGTGCGGGGCTGCGTGGGAGGCGATCAGATGAAACGCAGAACGTTTATGAAACTGGCTGGGGTAGCCTCCGTGGGGGCGCTGGCGAGCCAGTGTGCCACGGTCGTTTCCAAGGAGAGTCCGAAGGCGGTGGCAGGGGAGGCAGCGGATATGGGCGAGGTGCCGATTCGTGAGGAATGGCTTGCGGGCCGCAATCAAAACCGGTCTACGGTGACGTGCCGCCACGGCATTGTGTGCACGAGTCAGCCGCTTTCCAGCATGGCCGGCGTGGATATTCTGAAATCGGGTGGCAATGCCTTCGACGCGGCCGTGTGCGCGAGCGCGATGATGAGTCTCGTCGAACCCATGAGCTGCGGTCCCGGCGGTGATCTGTTTGCGATCATCTGGACGGAGAAGGAGCAGAAGCTCTTCGGTCTCAATGCAAGCGGGCGCGCACCTTACGATTGGAGCCTAGACGTTGCGAAGGGCATGGGCCTCACGCAGATACCCTCTCAAGGCCCATTGGCTTGGTCTGTTCCGGGGTGTGTGAGCGGGTGGTCGGCTTTGCTGGAGCGATTTGGCACGAAGTCTTTTGGTGAAGTGTTGGCGCCAGCGATTGGCTATGCGCGCGAGGGGTTTCCCGTGTCGCCGATTATTGCGCGAGGCTGGGGATTTCCCGCCAGCTACGACACATTGGCGCGAACCTATATGCCGGGAGGCAAAGCGCCCGGCTTTGGCGATATTTTCTGCAATGCTGCATTGGCGGATACCTTCGAGCAGATTGCGAAGGGTGGAGCGGATGCGTTCTACAAGGGCGAAATCGCGGATCGAATTGTGAAGTTCTCCCAAGAAGTGGGCGGCAGGTTTTCCAAGCGCGATTTCGAAGATCACACGGCGGATTGGGTGGAGCCCATAGGCACGAACTATCGGGGATTCGACGTGTGGGAGATTCCGCCGAACGGCCAAGGGCTTGCCGCGCTTCAGACGCTCAACATACTGGAGAATTTTGAGATTAAGGCGCTGGAGCCCAACTCTGCCGAGTACCTGCATCTGTTCATCGAAGCGAAGAAGCTTGCCTACGAGGACCGCGCCGTCTACTACGCGGACCCGGCATTTGCGGACGTTCCTGTGGCCAAGCTTT
>JBAZRU010000155.1:0-3072 GCA_041662805.1 Candidatus Hydrogenedentales bacterium
AGGAATCCTTCGACGTACCGGATCTCCGTGATGCCCTGCCGGTCTTCCGCGTCGTTCGCGCGCCACCAGCCGAGGGGGTCGCAGTTGAAGTCGTTGCGATAGAGGTCGATGCCCTGGCTATTGATGAGTCCATCGACGTGTTCGATGAGCCACTTCAACGCTTCGGGGTTGCCCAGGTTCAGGAGCTTCTGTTCGCCGTCCTTGCCCAGGAGCCATTCGGGGTGGGTGTCGTAGAGCCACGTGCCCGGGGTGACGCGTTCCGGTTCGAACCACACGATGCTGCGCACGCCTTTGGAGCGCGCATGATCGGAGATGGCCCGAAGTCCGCCGGGGAAGCGGTTCTCATCGACTTCCCACGTGCCGGTGTTTGGCCAGCCGCTCTTGTTGATATACCAGCCCGCATCCATCCACCAGAAGTCGAGCTTGATGCCTTCCTCCAAATACCGGTCCACGAAGAAGATCTGGTTGTCCTTGTTCGCGTTGATCATCTCGCCGAACTGATGCGAGCTGCACGCAGCCGTCTCGGGAGGGGGAACCTTCCCGTTGGGAAGCGGCATATTGTGTGCCAGCATCCAGCGCCGCCACACGTTCTGCGCACCGATCCAGTCGCCGGAGTAGAACTGAAGCACGGCCAGCGGAGAGCGCACCTCCTCACCGGGTTGGAGCGAGAAGTGGGTTAGCTCTTGCCCGGCGGCAATTCGCAGTCCATTTTCACTGTCGCGCGTGAATTCCGCAGACCATTGGCCTGGCCACCCCAATACGGCAATCATCCCCTTGTTTTTCCACGCGATGTTGAAGTTGGGCATGTTGCTGTTGGTGGGCCGTCCGCCGTCTGTCGCAATGCGAAACGTATCCTTCTTACCCATCGCTTTCTCGGAAGGCTGGTAGTCGGTCGCACTGTACGGACTCCCTTTGAAGTGGTGAAGGGTGATGTTGGGAGCGTCCGCAAAGACGTTGACGTCCATGGCCAGGATATTCGAGAGAATGGGGGAGGGGGCGCTCCCAGTGTTCTTGAAGTATACCGTCCATTCGACGGTTGGGAAATCTTTGTAGGCGACGCCCACGCAGCGGACTTCGAGCTTCGTCTTGGGGTCGGTCCACACGAGTGTGTGTTGCGTGCGTTGCGCGTCCAGCTTCTTGTCCGAACGTTTCAACGGCCAGCCGCCGAGAAAGTCCCGCGAAGAAATGTCTCCGTACGAGAAACTGAATGGCGTCTCAAGGCCGTAGGGGTCACGTACCACCTGAAGCGGAAGTTCGCCGAGCCAGATCGCGCTACCGTCGCGCAACGTCACGCGCGCTTCGGCCCAATCCGCTTGGTCGCACGAGATGCCGTCGCCCCCGTCGGTTACGATAAGCGTGAACTCCTCGACACCGCCGAGGTCGACCGATACAGGAACCGCCGGCATACCTTCTTTGAGCACGTCTGAACGGAACAGCTCTTTCTCTCCGGCTGCGACAGCAAACGCAACAGATCCCCGCCCGCCGGTCGTGTTTTCGTTCGAATCGACTCCGACAATGGCCTCAAACCGGACTGCATCTTTCAATCCGCGAACGTGGACCTTGCTGAAGGCGTGGCAATAGAGTCCCTTATTGTGCTCCCCGTCGGAGAGCCGGAGCGGTTTGCCGCCGCGTTCGTTGAGTTGCACCGGGTCATTGTTGGCCTCCACGGAGAGGTGAGTAATGACGGGTCGAGAGGGGACCTTCCCCTGAAATACGGCCTCGGACCATTGGTCTGCCGCGATTCTGTCGCTCTGGGATGCGCCCTGCACACCAGCCCACGCTCCCGCCGCGCACACGATGAGGAGCGTTAGTGCCAACGTTGAAGTTCTCATGATACCTCCTAAACCTCCCTCATAGGCGTGCGCCATGGTATGCACCTTCGTGCGCCCGTCTGTAGTTTCGCCAGTCGGGTTCCTTTCGGACACGCAACCGGACTCGTGTCCGAAACATATACCATTTGGTTTCCGGTGTCAATCGCCAGTTTCAATTTGACTCAAATCCGCGCGGAACGGGGGAAGCATGTTTTCCCGGTCATGCATAAGACGGTCACGGGGCTTTCGGGGTACTGCCCATCGCCTTGCCCAAAGCGCGCAACTGATTCAAGAACGGCTCCTGAATGGTTCCGTCAGGTTGAATGGGGACGTCCCACGTCACCACGCCGCCTTTGTCGGTAATCCCCTTTGTGATTGCGAAAACCTGCTCATCGGAAAAGCGGGGGGGAGCCGCCCCCCAGAACTTTCCCAAAAAGCTGAGCATATGGTACTGGCGGCCATCGACTGCCGGACCCGGGCACACGAGTTTGTCCGCGTCATTGATCTCACCGGCCGTATAGTCCTCGGCCTGCGACAACAAGGTGATTGGGTCGCAGACTCCGGGGTTGAAGGCAACGATGGACTTCGGATTCCCCGACCGAGCCGCCGCCGCGAAGCTCTCGAAGTTGGGCGCATCGGCGTGCTTGTACATGGCAATCGGGAAGTAACATCCGTCGAACCACCATCCCGAGACTTTCTCGCCCCAACGGTTCGACCACTCTTGAATTACGGACTCCCACTTGCGCTGGAAGTTGACGAGGCGGTCGTCGCCGCCGTCGGGTCCGCCCTCCGGGTAGCTCCAAACCGGATACTTGCCGTTCTTCCATTCCAGCGCTTTCATGGCCACCGGATCCCGGTCGGGCGCGCCCGCAGGCAGATAGACCATCAACCGAATTCCCTTGGGAGCCAACGCAGCGGACAGGTCCGCCACGAGGTCGCGGGATGCGCACTTGCTGGGGGAAATGCCCACGATCTTATCGTAGGTTGCGTTTGGCGTGCAGTAGTGGCCTGAGTTCTGGCCGAGCGTGATGACGTAATACCCGGCCCCCGTGGAGGCCACGTCCGAGGCAAGCCGGTTAACATCGAAGCTTGCGACTGCCCGATTCCACTCCTCGGGGGTCGTGGCGTCGCCGGTCAGATAGTGCGTGAACACGCCCCACTTGGCCTCGCGAAACCACTGGGTTCTTTCGGCGGAAGGGTCGGCCGCTCCGGCAATCCCGCACGCCATCCCCACACACCACAGACACGTCAGAATTCGCAT